>JBJXED010000080.1:0-2536 GCA_046155225.1 Burkholderiaceae bacterium | reverse complement strand
TGCGGGTGCTGCAGGCACCAGTCAATCGCTTGCCGGGTGTGCTCGGCCAGCATGGGGCCGTCCATCGGCTGCACAAAGAAATGCGTGAAATCCAGGCTGTCAAATTGTCCGGGCTCGGCCCCCGCCTGCGGGAACACGAGTTTCAGCTCTTGCCCCTGGCGAATGGCCAGCTCGGTGCCCGCCTTGGGGCTGACGCAAATCCAGTCCAGACCAGGCGGCGCGGGCAGCGTGCCATTGGTTTCCACGGCAATCTCAAACCCCTGCGCATGCAGGGCGCTGGTCAACGCGGCATCGACTTGCAGCAGCGGTTCGCCGCCCGTCAGCACCACATAGCGCTGGCCCGTGCCGCCGCCCCAGGCCTGGGCAACCGCTGCAGCCAAGGCCAAGGCATCGGCAAACTTGCCGCCGCCACTGCCGTCGGTGCCGACAAACTCGGTGTCGCAAAAGCGGCAGATGGCGCTGGCACGGTCCTGCTCACGCCCGCTCCATAAATTGCAGCCGGCGAAACGGCAAAACACCGCCGGGCGGCCCGCTTGCGCGCCTTCGCCCTGCAGGGTGTAGAAAATTTCTTTAACTGAATAGCTCATGCGCCCAGTTTAAGCAAACCCGTGGCCAGTGCCGTGCCCAACAAAATCACTGCGCCACTGCCGAGCATGGCCAGTGTGATGGTTTCGCCCAGAAACAGTGCCCCCAAACACAGCGTAAACACCGGAATGACAAATGTGACGCTCAGGGCACGTGCCGGGCCAGCCGCCTCGATCAGGCGGAAAAACAAGACAAACGCTAGTGCAGTGCATAAAAGCGCGACCGCTATCAGGGCCAACCAAGCTTGGGCGCTGGGTGCGACGGTTGGCCACAGCCACAGCGCGGGCAGCGCCAAGCCAAGGCTTGCGCTAATCAGGCTACCGGTGGCAATGGCCATTGGCGGCACACCGCTCAAATAGCGTTTGGTGATGCTGCTGCCTAGGCCGTAGCACAGCGCGGCGCCCAGACATGCCAGCACCGCCCAGCCCGAGCCGCCGGGTTTGAAGCTGATGCCGCCCGGTGCCAGGGCAGACAGCAGCACCACGCCGATAAAGCCCAAAGCCAGCCCGAGTGCGCGTGCGCCGCCCAGCCGCTCGCCCAGCCAAGCCCAGGCGATCAGCGCGCCAAACAGTGGCGTCGTGGCATTGAGAATAGCCACCAGCCCGGTGTTGACAGACAGCAGCGCATAGGCGAACAACGCAAAGGGCAAGGCCGCGCTGAGCAGGCCAATCAGCGCAATGGCGCGCCAGTGTGCCAGCAACACCCCGGCATGACGCTGCAACACCAGAACCGGCAACAAGCACAGCGCCGCCAGTGCGACCCGCAAAAAAGCGGCTGGCACCGCCCCGAACTCGACGGCACCGGCGCGCATGAACAAAAACGCCGCGCCCCAAATGGCCGCCAGCAGCACAAATTCGAGCGCCCAACGCGGTGGCAATGCCATTAATACGCGCCCTCAAGCTGCAACAACGCGGTTTTGCGGTGCAACCCGCCGGCGTAGCCAGTGAGCGTGCCGCCCGCACCGACCACGCGGTGGCAGGGCACGACGATGCTGATCGGGTTGCGGCCGATAGCGGCACCTACCGCGCGCGCCGCACGCGGTTTGCCAATGGCTTGCGAGAGCGCGCCGTAGCTGGTGGTGGTGCCTGGCGGGATGGCCAGCAGTGCCTGCCAGACGGCTTGCTGAAACGGCGTGCCCGCACGCAGGTCCAGCGCAGCGCCGAAGGCTGTGCGACGGCCCGCGAAATACGCGTCCAGTTGCGCCGCCGTTTGCAGCAGCACCGGGTGCTGGTCGTGCACGGGCCAATGGGCCAGCGCGGCGGGCACATGCTTTTGGCCTTCAAACCACAGGCCGGCCAGCCCCTGGTCGGTGGCGGCCAGGATCATGCGGCCCAAGGGGCCTGGGTAGTGGCTTTGCACGGTAGACGGGTCGAATTTCATGCTGGCTCCTGCTGCGTATTCATGGCGCTCCAGGCGCGGATCACGGCGTAGCTGCGCCAAGGCATCCAGGCTTGGGAGGCGGCCTCGGCCGCGCGCGCCGGACTCTTTTCGCCCTGCACTACCAGCGCCTTGTGCAAGGCCACATCCCCTGCCACAAATGCATCGGGCCAGCGCAGGGCGCGCATGGCGATGTATTGCGCCGTCCAATCGCCAATGCCGGGCAGCGCCTTGAGTGCGGCGACGGTGCTGGGCACATCGCTGCCGCCGTGCAGCGCCAGGCCCTGCCCGGAAACGGCGCGCGCGATCGCCACAATGGCCGCCTGGCGCTGCCGCACGATGCCCAGTTGCCCCAGCGCATCGCCCTCGGCTTGCGCCAACACCGCAGGCGCGGGAAACAGCCGCGTGAGCTGCGCAAACGGGGTTTGCACCTCTTCACCAAAGCGCTCTATGAGCCGCTGCGCCAAGGTACGGGCGGCAGCCACGGTGATTTGCTGGCCCAGCACCGCGCGCACCGCCAGTTCGTAGCCGTCCATGCAGCCGGGGACGCGCAACCCATCGCCCCCGGGGAAGT
>JBJXED010000079.1:0-8564 GCA_046155225.1 Burkholderiaceae bacterium | reverse complement strand
TTGGTGAGGGTTTCTGCGCGCTATCTTAAAGCGCTGCGGCGCAGCAAAATGGACGCCCGACTCCAAACACACTGCCCACCATGGTGACCCGCACCGCTACCGCCCGCTCCCGCACTGTGCCTCCCCGCCCTGATGCGGCCTTACCCGAGGCGGCCCCGGCCCTGCCTGCCCAGGAGATGCCGGCCCGCGAAGCTCCGAACCGCGAAGCGCTGGCCAGCGAGCGCATGACCAAGGTCGACACCGCCTGGCTTCGGATGGACTGCCCGTCCAACCTGATGATGATCATGGGCGTGTGGATCATCACGCCCGGCATAGCGCATGCCGATTTGTGCACGCGCGTGCAGGAGCGTTTGCTCAAGTACCGCCGCTTCTCGCAGCGCGTAACCGAAGACGCCGCCGGGGCCAACTGGGTGGACGACACCGACTTTGACATCGAGCGCCATGTGGTGCTCGAAACGCTGGCACCCGCCACGCGCCGCCGCAAACTGCCCACTGCTGCACCGGCCACCCCGCTGCAAGCGCTGCAGCAGCGCATTGCCGAGCTGTCGATGCAACCCTTGCCGCGCAGCCGCCCGCTGTGGCAGATGCATTTGATCGAAGACTTCACCGACGCCCATGGCAACCCGGCCAGCGCGCTGATTGTGCGCATACACCACTGCATTGCCGACGGCATTGCGCTGATTTCGGTCACGATGTCGCTCGTCGATGGCGGCATAGACCCGCCCGCGCGCCGCCGCAAGGCCGCACCCGAGGGCACGCAGGACTGGATCGCCGACACCCTGGTCAAGCCCTTCACCAGCTTGTCGGTCAAAGCCCTCGGCATGGCGGGCGACAGCGCCGCCCGCTCGCTGCAAATGCTGCAAGACCCGCAAAAAAGCCTGAACTCGGGCCTGAGTTACGGCATGAGCCAGTCGCTCGACATGGCCAAGCTGGCCTACCAGGTCATCAGCGACGCCGCCGCGCTGGCGCTCATGCCCGACGACTCGCCCACCCGCCTCAAAGGCAAGCCCGGCAACGCCAAGCGCGTGGCCTGGTGTGAGCCGATTCCGCTGGCCGAAGTCAAGGCTGTGAGCAAGGCGCTGGGCTGTTCGATCAACGACGTGCTGCTGTCGTGCGTGGCCGGGGCCATTGGCGACTACCTCAAGTCGTATGGCGACAACACCGACGGGCAGGAAATCCGCGCCATGGTGCCGGTCAACCTGCGTCCGCTGGACCAGGCCTACAAGCTGGGCAACCGTTTTGGCCTGGCCCCGCTGGTGCTGCCGATCGGCATCGCCAACCCGATCGCGCGGGTCTATGAAGTACGCCGCCGCATGAACAGTTTGAAAGGCAGCACGCAACCGCTGCTGGCCTTTGGGCTGCTGGCGGTGGCGGGGCTGCTGATCAAACCGGCGCAGGACGCGATGCTGAATTTGTTTGGCCGCAAAGCCACGGCGGTGATGACGAACGTGCCCGGCCCGCAAGCCAAGCTGAAAATTTGCGGCGCGACGGTGCAGCAAACCATGTTCTGGGTGCCGCAGTCGGGCGACATTGGCCTGGGCGTGTCGATTCTCAGCTACGGCGGCGGCGTGCAATTCGGCGTCATCACCGACAGCACGCTGTGCCCTGATCCGCAGCACATCATCGACGCGTTTGAGCCGCAGTTCACCCAGCTGGCCTGGCTGACCTTGATGATGCCGTGGGGCGACTGACGTCCTGGCCAGGCTGCGGCAGCCGTCCGAAAATGCCGTTTTTTACGGAAAATCGGCGGAATTTAAGCCAAAATAGCCTGTAGCCAAGGTATTTATTGCCGGTGCAGCTTCTTAATTTATAGCAATTTATTCGCGGTTTGCAAACCCCCATGGAAACCAAGTGGCTGGAAGATTTTGTTTCGCTCGCTGAAACCCGCAGCTTCAGCCGCTCGGCGGTGCTGCGCCATGTGACGCAGCCGGCGTTCTCGCGGCGCATCCAGTCGCTGGAAGCCTGGGCCGGCACCGACCTGGTGGACCGCAGTTCCTACCCCACCCGCCTGACGCCTGCGGGCCAGACGCTGTACGCCCAGGCGCTGGAGATGCTGCAAGCGCTGCAGTCCACCCGCGCCATGCTGCGTGGCCACCAGAGCGCGGGGCAGGACGTGATCGAGTTCGCGGTGCCGCACACCCTGGCGTTCACATTTTTTCCGGCCTGGGTGTCGGCGCTGCGCGAGGAATTTGGCAGCATCAAAAGCCGCCTGATCGCGCTGAACGTGCACGACGCGGTGCTGCGGCTCACCGAGGGCAGTTGCGACCTGCTGATCGCCTACCACCACGATTCGCAGCCGCTGCAAATCGACACCGGGCGTTATGAGCAAGTCACGCTCGGGCAGGAGGTGCTCTCGCCCTACGCGCGCCCCGACACCGACGGCCAGCCACTATTCCAGTTGCCGGGCCGAAGCGGCCAGCCGCTGCCCTACCTGGGCTACGCACCAGGTGCCTACCTGGGCCGGGTCGTCGACCTGATTTTGAAACAGGCCCCCACGCCGATCCACCTGGACCGGGTCTACGAAACCGACATGGCCGAGGGCCTCAAAGCAATGGCGCTCGAAGGGCACGGCATTGCGTTCTTGCCGCTCAGCGCGGTGAAAAAAGACCTGCGCGCCAAGAAGCTGGTGAGCGCCACTGCGGGCGGCAGCGCGGCCTTGCAAGGCACGCTGCAAATGACGCTGGACATCCGCGCCTACCGCGAAAAGCCGCGCGAGAAAACCAGTGAAAAAAGCAGCGAAAAAACCGCCAGTCAAGCCGCTGGCGGCAAGGAAATAAAAAGCACGGCGCAAGCCTTGTGGGCCTTCCTGATGAGCCAAAAACCTGCTGCAAGCTAGGCGCAGCTGCGGTTATCCATTTTTTGCATGATTGCAGGGCCAATTGGCATTGGCGCAAACCGGACGCCGCATTTAGAGTTGGGTCTCGGCTCTGAATCGAGTCCAAGCCCCAAGGAACCCCATGCCCACCGACCCCCCGCAAGACACCCGTACTGAGCACGATTTTCTGGGTGAAAAGTCCATCCCCAGCGCCGCTTACTGGGGTGTGCATACCGCACGCGCGGTCGAGAATTTCCCCATTTCCGGCACGCGTATCAGCGCCATGCCTGACTTGATCCGCGCGCTGGCGTATGTGAAAAAAGCCGCCGCCCGTGCCAACGCCGATTTGGGCGTGCTTGACGGCGCGCTCGCCGACGCGATTTGCCAAGCCTGTGGCGATTTGATCGCCAACCTGCACCACGAGCAGTTTGTGGTGGATGTCATTCAAGGCGGTGCCGGGACGTCGACCAACATGAACGCCAACGAGGTGATTGCCAACCTGGCGCTGGAAAAAATGGGCTGTGCCAAAGGCCGCTACGACCAGTTGCACCCCAATGACCATGTCAACGCCTCGCAAAGCACCAACGATGTCTACCCCACTGCGCTGCGGGTGGCGCTCTGGTCGGCGATTGACCGCTTGCTTGCGTCGATGGCGCTGCTGCGCACCGGCTTTGAAGCCAAGGCGCATGAATTCCGCGGGGTGCTCAAGATTGGCCGCACCCAGTTGCAAGACGCCGTGCCCATGACCTTGGGCCAGGAATTTTTGACCTACGCCGTGATGATGGGCGAGGACGAGCAGCGCCTGCGCGAGGCGCGCGCGCTGATTGAAGAAATCAACCTGGGTGCCACGGCGATTGGCACCGGCATCAACGCCCCGGCGGGCTACGCCGACATGGCCTGTGCCTACCTAGCTCAGGAGTGCGGCATCCCTGTGAAAAAAGCCGGCAATCTGATTGAGGCCACCCAAGACACCGGGGCGTTTGTGCAGCTCTCGGGTGTTTTGAAACGCGTGGCCACCAAGCTCAGCAAGATTTGCAACGATCTGCGCTTGCTCTCCAGCGGCCCGCAGGCCGGCTTTGGCGACATCAGATTACCGCCGCGCCAGGCCGGCTCGTCGATCATGCCGGGCAAGGTGAACCCGGTCATTCCCGAGGTGATGAACCAGGTCGCGTTTGAAGTCATTGGCAACGACATGACGGTGACCATGGCGTCGGAAGCAGGCCAACTCCAGCTCAATGCGTTTGAGCCCATCATGGGCTGGAGCCTGTTCAAAAGCATCGAGCATTTGAGCCAAGCCTGCATCACGCTGCAAAACAACTGTGTGGCAGGCATTGAAGCCAACCACGAACTCCTTGCCAAGCGGGTGCGCGAATCCATCACCCTCGTGACCGCGCTGAACCCGCTGATTGGCTATGAAAAAGCCGCGCTGATAGCCAAGACCGCGATGAAAACCGGCCTGCCGATTGACGAGGTTGCCGAGTCGCTGGGCATCATGACGCGGGCCCAAGTCGAGGCGTTGTTGGTGCCCGAGAACCTGACCCAACCCAGCCGGTTAAAGCGTTGATCTGATGCGGCATGCGCTCGCCAGCACTGCGAAGGCATGAATCATGCTTGACGTGCTGTACGGGTAATTACGCTGAACGAAACCTTGAGAATACCTACACTGCTTTCCTGTTTGTTTTTGTTTGACCCTCACTGGAGAACCCATGAAAAACCGTTTTTATTTTCAAGCCATTGCCGCCGCAGCCGCGCTGCTTGTGAGTGGCACCGCTTTGGCGCAAGCCAGCGACACCCTGGCCAAAGTCAAGGCCTCAGGCAGCATCACCATGGGTGTGCGCGATTCTTCCGGTGCTTTGTCCTACACCCTGGGTGACGGCAAGTACGCGGGCTACCACGTGGAGATTTGCCAACGCATCATTGCCAATGTGGAAAAGGCCGCTGGCCGCAAGCTCGAAGTCAAGTACCTGCCTGTCACCTCACAAAACCGCATTCCTCTGGTGCAAAACGGCACGGTGGACATTGAGTGCGGCTCGACCACCAACAACGCCACCCGCCAGAAGGACGTGTCGTTCGCGGTCACCACCTACGTCGAAGAAGTGCGCATTGCCGTGAAGGCCAACTCCGGTATCAACGCCATTGCCCAGCTCAACGGTAAAAACGTTGCCACCACCACGGGTACCACTTCGGTGCAGACCTTGCGCAAGAACGAGCGCGCCACCGGCGTGGACTTCAAAGAGGTGTACGGTAAAGACCATGCCGACAGTTTCTTGCTGCTCGAGTCGGGCCGCGCCGATGCGTTTGTGATGGACGGCTCAATCCTGGCCGGCAACATTGCCAATGCGAAAAACCCGGCCGACTTCAAAATCGTGGGTGAAGTACTCAGCGTTGAACCCATCGCCATAATGATGCGCAAGGAAGACCCGCAATTCAAGAAAGTCGCCGACGACACCATCAAGGAATTGGTCAAGTCGGGCGACATGGCCAAGCTGTGGGACAAGTGGTTCCTGCAAGCGATTCCGCCGAAAAACATCAAGGTGGGCCTGGCGCTGAGTGAGAGCACCAAAGCGGCATGGGCTGCACCGAACGACCGTCCGATGGAAGACTACGCCAAGAAGTAAGTGGGACAGCGTTTAATCGCTTTGAAACCCAAGACAAACCCCGCCGCAGCCTTTTGCCCAGGCGGGGTTTGTTTTGAAGCAGGTGTCCACATGCATCTACGCTGCAAAAAAATAATTTCAAAACCCTTCCTTGGCGGAGATCATTTATGACCTGGGACTGGCAGGTATTTCTTAACGATGACGGCAGCGGACGCACCTACCTGCAATGGATGATGGACGCCTGGGGCTGGACACTCTCCGTCGCAGGTTGCTCATGGGTCGTGGCAGTACTGGTGGGTGCCCTGATGGGTACCCTGCGCACCCTGCCCAGCAGTCCCTGGCTGTCGCGCTTGGCCAATGTGTGGGTGGAACTGTTCCGCAACATACCCCTGCTGGTGCAAATTTTCCTTTGGTACTTCGTCATTCCGAAGATTTTTCCGGTGATGCAGCAGGTGCCGGGTTTTGTACTTGTGGTGTTTGCGCTGGGTTTCTTTACCTCAGCGCGGATTGCCGAGCAGTTTCGCGCCGGCATCCAGGCGCTGCCGCGCGGCCAGCGCTATGCCGGCATGGCGGTGGGCTTTACCACCGCACAAACTTACCGCTATGTGATCTTGCCAATGGCGTTTCGCATCATCTTGCCGCCCTTGACCAGCGAGTCGATGAACCTGCTGAAGAATTCGTCGGTGGCATTTGCCGTGTCGATTGCTGAACTCACCATGTTTGCCTTGCAGGCACAAGAAGAAACCTCGCGCGGCATTGAGGTGTATTTGGCTGTGACGGGCCTGTATGCGATTTCGGCCTTCGCCGTGAACCGCGTTTTTGCCTTCATTGAGAAAAAAGCGCAAATCCCCGGCTTCATTGTGGCTGGCGGTACCGGGGGAGGGCACTGATATGGGCGGCCTGGACCTGAGTTTTTTCAATGCGGAAATCATCAGCAACTTCGTCATCAAGGGGCTCATCTTCAGTATCGAGCTGACGATTGTGGCCACCATCGGCGGCATTCTGCTGGGCACGGTGTTGGCGCTGATGCGGCTGTCGGGCAACAAGCTGCTCATGGTGCCCGCTACTTTCTACGTCAACGGCATGCGCAGCATTCCGCTGGTGATGGTGATTTTGTGGTTCTTTTTGTTGGTGCCCACCATCATCGGCAGGCCAATTGGTGCCGAGTTGTCGGCCACGATCACTTTTATCGCGTTCGAGGCGGCGTATTTCAGCGAGATCATGCGCGCGGGTATCCAGTCGATCCCGCGTGGTCAGGTGCACGCAGGGCAGGCTGTGGGCATGACGTATGCGCAAAACATGCGGCTGGTGGTGTTGCCGCAGGCCTTTCGCAACATGCTGCCGGTGCTGCTGACGCAAACCATCATCTTGTTCCAGGACACCTCGCTGGTGTATGCGATTGGCGCTTACGACTTGCTCAAAGGCTTTGTCACCGCAGGCAAAATTTATGGCCGCCCGGAAGAGGCCTACCTGCTCGCAGCAGTGGTGTATTTCGTGATGTGTTTCGGCCTGTCGTTCATGGTCAAGCGGTTGCAGGCCAAGATTGCCATCATCCGTTGAATATGCCCCCATGCATTGTCACAATGCGCACCGCGCTGCCCCCCGAGAAGGCCACGCCTTGCTTGGGACGGTCCAGTCGGCGGCAACTTACCCTGGAGTAAAAAATGATTGAAATCAAAAGCGTCTCGAAATGGTATGGCCCGGTGCAGGTGCTGAGCGAATGTTCGGTCAGCATCAGCAAGGGTGATGTGGTGGTGGTATGCGGGCCATCGGGTTCGGGCAAGTCCACCCTGATCAAAACTGTGAATGCGCTGGAGCCGTTTCAAAAAGGCGAGATTTTTGTTGATGGCGTGCCGCTGCACGACCCCAAGACCGACCTGCCCGGACTGCGCAGCCGTGTCGGCATGGTGTTCCAGCACTTTGAGCTGTTCCCGCATTTGAGCGTGACCGAAAACCTCACGATCGCGCAGATCAAAGTGCTCAAGCGCAGCCCGGACGAGGCCATGACGCGCGGTCTAAAAATGCTCGACCGTGTAGGTTTGATGGCGCACAAAGACAAATTTCCCGGCCAGCTCTCGGGCGGTCAGCAGCAGCGCGTGGCGATCGCCCGCGCGCTCAGCATGGACCCCATCGTCATGTTGTTCGACGAGCCCACTTCGGCGCTCGACCCTGAAATGGTGGGTGAGGTGCTCGACGTGATGGTCAAGCTCGCGGGTGAGGGCATGACGATGATGGTCGTCACGCATGAAATGGGTTTTGCCCGCAAGGTCGCCAGCCGCGTGATCTTCATTGACGTTGGCGGCAAGATTCTGGAAGATTGCTCAAAAGACGACTTTTTCGGCAACCTGGAAGCCCGTAAGCCGCGCACCAAGGACTTCCTGAACAAGATATTGGCGCATTGAGCGTCGGATGCCCATGTTGTAAATGGCCCTTGGGTTCGGCGATTCAAGGCAGCAGGAGCCGTCAACTTAACCGGATGGGCTGTTGTCCAATTAATGTGGCTGTATGAACTTGGTCGCCTGATTGACTAAACGTTGCCGCTTCGTGCGAGCACCCGGTCGCCTGATGTCCGCTTTTTCTAGACGGGCATCTTTGACTAACGTTGTCTAAATACAGTTATCAGGAGATTGGCATGATACGGTTACAAAACAAGGGCCATGCGCGCGCCCTTATGGCCTTGGCTGTGGCTTTTGCCGGAGCCGCTTTTAATGTTATGGCCAGCGAAGAGGCCCAGCACAAGGAGCCTGCGGCCAGTACCGAGGCCTGCACTGGTTTCGGCCCCCAGACGCCGCGCGATATCAACAATCGGGCTGGCGAAAACCAGCGCAGTTTTTCATTCGCGCCCCGATATCAGCAAATGAACCTGTGCAATATCCACTTTCATAGCAATGCCGAGCACAAGGCAAAGGATTTCTCCATTCACGCCGGTGATGGCCATGGTGGTCACGGCGGCGGCTACCAGTGCAACGCCAGCAAGGCGCTGACGGCGGCTCAATTGAAAGCGCCTGAGGGTGACGTTTGCAAAGGTTTGAAGCCGGGCGACACCATCGAGGTGCATTGGGTTCATTCTTCCTGCGCCGTGAAGCCCGGTGCTGGACTGGGTGCCTGCCTGTCGGCAAGCTGCGCCAACCCCGATCTACGTGTCGAAGCCC
>JBJXED010000078.1:0-25788 GCA_046155225.1 Burkholderiaceae bacterium | reverse complement strand
GCGAAAGCTGGACATAAGGTTTCGGCAACCAAGGAAGCCAACCTTGTTATCAAGGAGTACACCGCGCGCAATGACGCCGCACGTTTCCTAGCCGGTGCACTGGCTGGCAAAGATGAGATCAAGGCCGTCATTTCTTACCAGGGCAAAACCTATGCGGTCGAAGACTACTACCGCAATGCATGGCTCGGCATCGATGTTCTCGCAAAGAAAATCGGAGAAATGACGCACGCTGAAGTCAAGTGAGCGAAGGCGATGCTTAGCCCACCCGGACCCTGCCACGCCAAGGCCATTTAAAGCGGTTCCCAGCCAATTTTCGGCTTTTTATGCATCAAATTGGCCGCTAGCCAAGGTATTTCTTGCCGGTACTGCTATAAAAAAGTAAGTGTCTAACGGCGGGCGAGGCCGCACAAACTACAGCGCCAGCCTAAGCCAGCCGCGCCCGGTGCCGCGCAATTTGCGCGCGCACCTGGTCGGGTGCGGTGCCGCCAAGGATGTTGCGCGCCTCGAGCGAGCCGCGTAGCGTCAACACGGGGTAGACATCTTGCGCAATAGCGGGGTGGAATTTTTGCAACTCGGCCAGCGGCAGGCCGCTTAAATCGACGCCCTGGGCGATCGCCGCTTTGACGGCATGCGCCACAGTTTCGTGGGCGTCGCGAAAGGGCAGGCCTTTTTTCACCAGGTAGTCGGCCAGGTCGGTGGCGGTGGCGTGGCCTTTGGTGGCGGCACGCTCCATGGCCTCGGGTTTAACGGTGATGCCGCCCACCATCTCGGCAAAAATCCGCAGCGTGTCTTTCAAGGTGTCCACCGTGTCAAACAGCGGCTCCTTGTCTTCCTGGTTGTCCTTGTTGTAAGCCAGCGGCTGGCCTTTCATGAGGGTGATCAGGCCCATCAAATGGCCTACCACCCGGCCGGTTTTACCGCGTGCCAGCTCGGGTACGTCGGGGTTTTTCTTCTGCGGCATGATCGAGCTGCCGGTGCAAAAGCGGTCGGCGATGTCAATGAAGCCAAAGCTCTGGCTCATCCACAAGATCAGCTCTTCCGAGAGGCGGCTGATGTGCACCATGCACAGCGCGGCGGCGGCGCTGAACTCGATGGCAAAGTCACGGTCGCTCACGGCGTCCAGGCTGTTTTGGCAGACCTGCGGCTGGCCTTGCGCATCGACCATGCCCAGGCTCAACGCCACGCGCTCGCGGTCCAGCGGGTAGCTGGTGCCGGCCAGCGCGGCGGCACCCAGCGGCAGGCGGTTGACGCGTTTGCGCAGGTCTTGCAGGCGTTCGGCGTCACGCGCAAACATCTCGACATACGCCAGCATGTGGTGGCCAAAGCTGACCGGCTGCGCCACCTGCAAGTGGGTAAAGCCGGGCAGGATGACGTCCACATTTTTCTCCGCCAGCGCCAGCAAGGCTTTTTGCAGTTCAGTGAGCAGCGCACCGATCAAGTCGATCTCGCCGCGCAGCCACAGGCGCACGTCGGTGGCGACCTGGTCGTTGCGGCTGCGGCCGGTATGCAGGCGCTTGCCGGCGTCACCGGCGAGCTGGGTCAGGCGGGCCTCGATGTTCAGGTGCACGTCTTCCAGGTCGAGCTTCCACGCAAACGCGCCGGATTCGATTTCCTGCGTAATCTGCGCCATGCCGGCTTGAATGGCGGCGTGGTCAGCGGCGGAAATGATGCCCTGCGCCGCCAGCATTTCGGCATGCGCGAGCGAGCCTGCAATGTCGGCCTGCCACAGGCGTTTGTCAAAAAAAACACTGGCGGTGTAGCGTTTGACCAAATCACTCATGGGTTCCGAGAACAGGGCAGACCACGCCTGGGACTTTTGATCGAGCTGGTTGTGTGACATGGGGCCTTGCTTGCAAAATGGGGCGAATGAGGGACTCTCAAATTCTATCGGCCTACCATGAGCTCGCACCCCGGCCCCGGCTGGAAGAGACGGTGTGGGTGTTTGACGCCTGCCAGCTCGGGGTGGTGCTGCGGGCGGTGCTGTTTGTCGAATGCGTGGTGGGCGTGGGCGCGATGTTCGGCGCGCACAGCCTGCTGGACTGGGTCACCCGGCTGGCCTTGCTTACCGGCGGTGCCTTGCCCGCCACCCTCAGCTGGCTGGTGGTTGCCTGCCTGTGCAAAAAGCTGCTGGCACGCCTGACCGAGACGGGGCAGTACCTGGCCGGCAGCGTGCTGGGCGCGCTGTCCGCGCTGCTCGGTGCCGCGCTGTTGGCGCTGGTGGGGGGCGTGCCCGCCATGCCGTGGGTGGCCAGCGCCTGCACGGGCGCGCTGCTGGCCTGCCTGCTGGTGGGGGCGCTGGTGCTGCGCGCCAAGGGCATGACGCCGGCGGCCACGGCGGCGCGCCTGTCGGACTTGCAGTCACGCATCCGGCCGCATTTTTTGTTCAACACCTTGAACACGGCGATAGCGCTGGTGCGGGCCGAACCTGCCAAGGCCGAGGCCATGCTGGAGGATTTGAGCGACCTGTTCCGCCATGCGCTCGTCGAACCCGGCCAGTCGGTGACGCTGGCGCAAGAGACGGCGCTGGCGCAGCGCTATTTGGCGATCGAACAAGTGCGTTTTGGCGCGCGCCTGCGGATCGAGTGGTCGCTCGACCCGGCAGCGGGCCGGGCCAAGCTGCCGCCGCTGCTGCTGCAGCCGCTGGTGGAAAACGCGGTTAAGCACGGCGTTGAGCCCAGCGCGGAGGGCGCAGACATCAAAATCACCACGCAGCGGCGCGGCAACATGGTGGTCATCAAAGTCACCAACACGGTGCCGGGCGGCCAGGGCTTGCGTGGCCACGGCCTGGCACTGGAGAATGTGCGCGACCGCCTGAGTTTGCTGCACGACGTGCAGGGCAGTTTCCACGCGGCGCTCAAGGACGGGCTGTACCAAGTCAGAATAGAAGTGCCGGCATAAACGCCGGAGAAGTACCGGCATAAACGCCGGGAAGCACTGGCCTGAATTTGCCAAATGATGGCTGCACCACGCGCGGGAGGGAGCTCATATGCGATTGAAGGTACTGCTGGTAGACGACGAGGCACTGGCGCGCTCGCGCCTGGTCACGCTGCTGCAAGACTGCACCGAGCCGCCTGCGCAGGTGGGCGGCGAAGCCGCCAACGCCGTGCAGGCGCTGGAATGTCTAAAACGCGAGGCGTTTGACGTGGTGCTGCTGGACGTGCACATGCCCGGTGCCGACGGCCTGGCGCTGGCGCGCATGATCAAAAACCTGCCCAATCCGCCTGCGGTGGTGTTCGTCACGGCGCATGCCCAGCATGCGGTGCAGGCGTTTGAGCTCGAAGCGGTGGACTACCTGACCAAGCCGGTGCGGCTGGAGCGCCTCCAGGCCGCCTTGCAAAAAGCCCTGCGCCAGGCCGCCGCGCCGCAGCCCACGCCCGTGCCTGCAGCCGACTACTTGGTGATTCAAGACCGCGGCCGTACCGAGCGCGTGCCGCTGGCCGATGTGCTGTATTTGAAGGCCGAGCTGAAGTACGTCACGGTGCGCACAGCCAGCAAAAGTTACATCCTGGACGGTAGCCTGAGCGAGCTGGAAGCGACCTACAGCCGGGTCTTCCTGCGCATCCACCGCAACGCTATCGTTGCGCGCAGTGCGGTGCGCGCGCTGGAGAAAAACTTTGACGCTGAAGAAGGCGAGGGCTGGGCCGTGCGGCTCAATGGCGCGCCCGAGTTGCTGGCCGTCTCGCGTCGGCAGCTCGCCAGCGTGCGCGAGTTGATCGCGTCTTGATGCCGCGTTTGCTTATTGCCGGCGGCGGCATTGGCGGCCTGGCGGCGGCGCTGGCGTGCAGCCAGGCAGGCGCACGTTCGCACGGCCTGCAGATCGAGCTGCTGGAGCGCACGCCCCAGTTTGAGGACGCCGGCGCCGGCATCCAGTTGGGGCCCAATGCCACCCGGCGGCTGCAAGCCTGGGGCCTGGGCGCGGCGCTGGCGCAGTACGGCGCTTTTCCCGCGGCCTTGGTCGTGCGCGACGGCGAAAAAGGTGGCGAGCTTGCGCGCCTGCCACTGGGCGATGCCATTGCAAAGCAGTACGGCGCGCCGTATGCCTGTTTGCACCGCAGCGACCTGCACAGCCTGTTGCTGGACGCGGCGCTTCAGGCGCAGGCGGTTGACTGTCTCCGCGATGCCGTGGTCACGGCCTGGCAGGCAGTGCAGGGCGGCGTTGAAGTGCAGCTGGTGCAGTACGGGCAGACCGCTGTGCGGGCCGGCCAGGCGCTGGTAGGCGCTGACGGGCTGTGGAGTGCCGTGCGCGGGCAGTGCCTGGGCGACGGCTTGGCCCAGCCGACCGGCCACTTGGCCTGGCGCGCCATGGTGCAGCAAGCCCGCCTGCCGCTGGCCCTGCGCAGCCAGGACATCAGCGTCTGGCTGGGGCCGCAGTGGCATGGCGTGGCTTACCCGGTGCGGGGAGGCGACTGGCTGAACCTGGTGGTGATTACCCATGCCAGCGCGGGCGCTAACCCGCACGTACCGCAAGCCGAAAGCGCGCCACACCGCTGGAGCCAGGACGCCGTAGCGGCCGACTTGCTGGCCGCCTTGCCGCCCTTGCCCTCAGACTTGCACACGCTGCTTCTGGCCATGCCGCAGTGGCGCCAGTGGGTGCTGTGCGAGCGAGCGCCGCTGTGCGGCCCGCAGGGCATGCACGACGCGCGCTGGGCCGGGGGCCGGGTGGCCTTGCTGGGCGACGCCGCGCACCCGATGCGGCCCTACCTGGCGCAGGGCGCGGGCATGGCAATTGAAGACGCTTTTGAACTGGCTGCGCAGTTGCAGCCCACCGCTGCCGCGCAATGGCCGAAGGCGCTCGCCGCGTATGCCCAGGCGCGCTGGCAGCGCAATGCGCGGGTGCAGGCGCGGGCCATCCGCAACGGCCGCGTGTTTCATGCCACCGGCTGGCAGCGCGCGGGGCGCGACGCCGCGCTGCGCCTGCTGGGGGCAAGGCTGCTGGGCCAGCCCTGGCTGTACGGCTACTGACTCCATTACCATCCTGCTAAACCATCTTCTGGAGCCTGCCATGCCTACTGCCACAGCCCTGTCCAGCAAATCGTTGTCGGCGACCCGCAAGACCTTTACCACGGTGTCGGGCAAAACTGGGCATTTCTACAGCCTGCCCGCGCTGGCCAAGCACTACCCTGGGCTTGAGCGCCTGCCGGTGTCGATTCGCATCGTGCTGGAGTCGGTGCTCAGGCGCGCGGCCCAGGCCGACCCGGCAGTCAGCCCGGCGCAGGTGGCCGAACTGGCGCACTGGCAGCCGCAGGCCGCGCGCACAGCCGAGATTCCCTTCACCGTGGCCCGCGTGGTGCTGCAAGACTTCACTGGCGTGCCGCTCTTGGCCGACCTGGCCGCGATGCGCAGCACCGCCAAGCGGCTGGGCCATGACCCGAAAAAAATTGAGCCGCTGGTGCCGGTGGACCTGGTGGTGGACCATTCCGTGATGGTGGACCACTACGGCAAGAAAGACTCGCTCGACCTGAACATGAAGCTCGAATTCCAGCGCAACCGCGAGCGCTACGAATTCATGAAATGGGGCATGCAGGCGTTTGATACCTTTGGCGTGGTGCCGCCGGGCTTTGGCATCGTCCACCAGGTCAACCTGGAGTACCTGGCGCGCGGCGTGCACAAGCAAAAAACCGTCAATGCCAAAGGCGAAAAGGGCACGCCGCTGTACTACCCCGACACGCTGGTCGGCACCGACAGCCACACCACCATGATCAACGGCATTGGCGTGGTCGGCTGGGGGGTCGGCGGCATCGAGGCCGAGGCCGCGATGCTGGGCCAGCCGGTGTATTTTTTGACGCCTGATGTGGTGGGTTTTGAGCTGACCGGCGCACTCTGTGAGGGCGTCACCGCAACCGACCTGGTGCTCACCGTGACCGAGATGCTGCGGCGTGAAAAAGTGGTCGGCAGCTTTGTCGAATTTTTTGGCAAGGGCACGCAAACCCTGTCATTGCCCGACCGCGCCACCATCGCCAACATGGCCCCCGAATACGGCGCGACGATGGGCTTCTTCCCGGTGGACGACAACACGCTCGAGTATTTCCGCGGCACCGGCCGCAAGAAGGGCGAGATCGAGGCCTTTGAGGCTTATTTCCGCGCGCAGGGCCTGTTTGGTGTGCCCAAGGCGGGCGAGATTGACTACACCCGCGTGGTGCGGCTGGACTTGCGCGACGTCACGCCCAGCCTGGCGGGCCCCAAGCGGCCGCAGGACCGCATTGAACTCGGCAAAGTGGCGGGGCAGTTTGCCAGCCTTTTCAGCCAGCCGATCGCGGCCAATGGCTTCAACCAAAGCGCTGCCTTGCTGCACACGCGCCACGAAGTGCGCCAGCCTGAAGACGCGCTGGCAGGCAAGGCGGCGGCGCACCCGCGCACCCCCGACGGCGCGCCGCGCTCGGTGGTCGAGATGGAGGGCAACAAGCCCACACTGGCGACTTCGCAGCCTGCCGCCACGACCGCCGCCACCAGCGCCACCCCCTGTATCACTGTCGGCAATGGCGACGTGCTGATTGCTGCCATCACCAGTTGCACCAACACCTCCAACCCCAGCGTCATGCTGGCAGCCGGCTTGCTGGCCAAAAAAGCGGTGGAGGCGGGCCTGCGTGTGGCGCCGCACATCAAAACCTCGCTCGCTCCGGGCTCGCGAATCGTCACGCAGTATTTGGCCGAGGCCGGGCTGCTGCCTTACCTCGAAAAGCTCGGCTTTGCCGTGGCGGGTTATGGCTGCACCACCTGCATCGGCAATGCCGGTGACCTGACGCCTGAGCTGAACGAAGCGATCACGCAAAACGACCTGGTTTGCGCGGCGGTGCTGTCGGGCAACCGCAATTTCGAGGCGCGCATTCACCCCAACCTGAAAGCCAACTTTCTGGCCAGCCCGCCGCTGGTGGTGGCGTACGCGATTGCCGGCACCGTCACGCGCGACTTGATGACGCAGCCGGTCGGCCAGGCCAAAAGCAAATCGGGCAAATTGAAAGACGTGTACCTGGGCGACATCTGGCCGACCAGTGACGAAATCTACCAACTGCTGAAGTACGCGATGAAGGGCAAGGCCTTCCGCGAGAACTACGCCCTGGTCGGCACCGAGCCCGGCAAACTGTGGGGAAAAATCAAAGGCGCGGTGGGAGACGCCTACACCTGGCCCGCCAGCAGCTACATCGCCGAGCCGCCATTTTTCAAGACATTTGCTATTGATAAAATAGCGGTACCGGCAGGAAATGCCTTGGCTAGCGTGCCAAAAGACGCTAAAAACAGCGGTTTTGGCGTGTCCGGGGCCAAAATCATGGCCCTGTTCGGCGACTCGATCACCACCGACCATATTTCACCTGCGGGCTCGATTGCCGAGCGCTCACCCGCTGGCCAGTGGCTGTTGGCGCAGGGCGTGCAAAAAGCCGACTTCAACAGCTACGGCGCGCGCCGCGGCCACCATGAGGTGATGATGCGCGGCACCTTTGCCAACGTGCGCATCAAAAACCTGATGATCCCGGCCGACGAACAAGGCTCGCGCGAGGAGGGCGGCGTCACGCTGTTCCAGCAAGCCGGCAGCTTGCAGGGCGGCAAGATGTTCATCTACGACGCCGCCATGCAGTACATCGCCAGTGGTACGCCCACCGTGGTGCTGGCCGGCGAAGAATACGGCACCGGCTCCAGCCGCGACTGGGCCGCCAAAGGCACGGCGCTGCTGGGCATCAAGGCCGTGGTGGCGAAAAGTTTTGAGCGCATCCACCGCAGCAATTTGGTTGGCATGGGTGTGCTGCCGCTGCAATTCAAGCCCGGCGATTCGTGGCAGTCCCTCGGCCTGACCGGCAACGAAACTATCGGCGTGCTGCCGCATCCGGAGCTGCTGCCGCAAAGCGACGCGACGCTCACCATCACCCGGGGCGACGGCACGCAGCAGCAGGTGCAAGTGGTGTTGCGCGTGGACACCCCGATTGAGGTGCAGTACTACCGCAGCGGCGGCATTTTGCCGTTTGTGCTGCGGCAGTTGCTGACAGGGAAAAATTAATTGGCGGTCAGATTTCAATTAAATTGAGGGTGAAACCGACGTTCATGCCAGACGCCCCAGCAGCAAAAATTCCATCAAGGCTTTTTGCACATGCATGCGGTTTTCGGCCTCGTCCCACACCACGGACTGCGGGCCGTCGATCACTTCGGCGCTGACTTCCTCGCCCCGGTGCGCGGGCAAGCAGTGCATGAATAGCGCATCCGGCTGGGCCGCGCTCATCATCTGGGCATCGACACACCAGTCGGCAAAAGCGGTTTTACGGACCTCGTCCTCGGCTTCGAAACCCATGCTGGTCCAGACATCGGTGGTGACCAGGTGCGCGCCCCGGCAGGCGTCCATGGGGCTCTTGAAGACCTTGTAGCTGGCAGCTGAACGCAGGCCCGCCACGGCCTGGTCCACACCGTAGCCGCTGGGGGTGGACAGGTGCAGCGTAAAGCCCAGCAGCTCGGCGGCTTGCAGCCAGGTGTTGGCCATGTTGTTGCCGTCACCGACCCAGGCGACGGTTTTGCCGGAGATGCTGCCCCGGTGCTCAATATAGGTGAAGACATCGGCCAGGATTTGGCAGGGATGGAATTCATTCGTCAGGCCGTTGATGACGGGCACGCGCGAGTACGCGGCAAAACGCTCGATGCGCGCCTGCTCGAACGTACGGATCATGACCAGGTCAACCATCCGGCTGATGACACGGGCCGAGTCTTCGATGGGTTCGGCGCGGCCGAGCTGGCTGCCTTGCGCGGTGAGGTTGACGACCGAGCCACCCATTTGGTACATGCCTGCTTCAAAACTGACGCGGGTGCGGGTCGAGGCTTTTTCAAAGATCATCGCCAGCGTACGGTCTTGCAGCGGCTGGTGCCTTTCGTAGGTTTTGAACTTGCGCTTGATGAAGGCCGCGCGCTCGAACAGGTAGGCGTAGTCGGCAGCGGACAAATCGCTGAATTGCAAGTAGTGTTGAAGCGACTTTTCTGCGGCAGAACTCATGGCGTTTCGGCCAAAAACTGCGTCACAACCGGCACCAAGATATCGACAATCTGCTGCGCCTCGGCCTGCGTGAGGATGAGCGGCGGCACCAGCCGGATCACGCTGTCGGCGGTGACGCTGATCATCAGCCCGGCGTCGGCGCAGCGCCCCACCAGCACGCCGCAGGGGCGAGCCAGCTCGACACCCATCATCAGGCCCTGGCCGCGAATATCTTTCACGCCCGCCAAACCGCCCAGCGCTTGGTGCAGCGCACCGCGCAAAAAGCCGCCGACCTGGAAGGCGTTGTCCAGCAAGCCGTCTTCTTCCATGATGCGGATGGTCTCGATGCCCGCGCGCATGGCCAGCGGGTTGCCGCCAAAGGTGGTGCCGTGGTTGCCGGGGCCGAAGATGTGTGCGGCTTTGGGACCCGCCACCACCGCGCCGATGGGCACGCCCGAGCCCAGGCCCTTGGCCAGCGGCATCACGTCGGGCTGGATGCCCGCCCACTGGTGCGCAAACCATTTGCCAGTGCGGCCCATGCCGCACTGCACCTCGTCAATCATCAGCAGCCAGTCGCGCTCATTGCACAAGCCGCGCACATCGCGCAGGTAGTCCATGTGCATCGGATGCACGCCGCCTTCGCCCTGGATGGCCTCAAAAAAAACCGCCACCACGTTCGGGTTGCCTTCGGTGGCGGCTTTGAGCGCGTCAATGTGGTTGATCGGCACGCGGATGAAGCCTTCGACCAGCGGGCCAAAACCGGCTTGCACCTTCGGGTTGCCGGTGGCCGAGAGCGTTGCAATGCTGCGGCCATGAAAGGCTTTCTCATAAACCACAATCTCGGGCCGCTCAATGCCTTTGTCGTGCCCGAATTTGCGCGCCAGCTTCAGCGCGGCCTCGTTGGCCTCCAGCCCGGTGGAGCAGAAAAACACATTCGTCAAACCTGACAGTTCCACCAGCTTGGCGGCCAGCGTTTCCTGGTGCGGCACATGGTAGTAGTTGCTGGTGTGGATGATTTTGCTGAGCTGGTCTTGCAGCGCGGGCACCAGCCTGGGGTGGTTGTGGCCGAGCGTGTTCACCGCGATGCCGCCCAAGCCGTCGAGGTATTTTTTGCCGTTTACATCCCAGACCCACACGCCTTGGCCGTGCGACAGCGCAATCGGCAGGCGGCCATAGGTGTTCATGAGGTGCGGCGAGGTGGCTTCAATAAAGGCGGGCAGGGCAGCGTTCATGCGGTGACTCCGGTAATTGAGGCGGAAAACCAAAGGCCCATTCTAGAGTCTGAGCCTGCTGCGAAGGCCTGTCATCCTTGGCGGGCTGTCTGTAAGATAGAGCGATTTTGCAGTGCAGCAAAATGCGCTGCGCAGCCGGTAAATTCTTCTTGATGACTCCCTCGCCCATGGTCGCAGACACATCCAAACAGGTTTTTATTTTCGGCCTGACGCAAGACGGTAAAACCTTCCGCCCCGGCGACTGGTGTGAGCGCCTGGCCGGCGTGATGAGCTGCTTTCGCCCCGGCGGGCCGCAGCCCGGCTCGCACTTGGGTTATTCGGAGTGGTGCATCCCCACCATCATCAACGGCGTGAAGTGCATCGTCGCGCACCGGGACTTGCGTGACGCCGAGCCGATGGCCTGGGACTTCGTCATGAGCTTTGCGCGCGACAACAATTTGCAGGTCAGCCAGGCGTGCCTGGTGCCGGAGAAAGCTAAAGAGTGACTGCAAAACGAGAAAACCGCCTTTCGGCGGTTTTCTCGTTTTGCTGGCAGCGCACCCGTTTCAAACGGCGCAGTCGGGTTCAAATCGTCTGCGGGCTGTTGCCTGATTTACCTCAGGCGGCGGCAGAAGCCTGATTTACCTCAGGCGGCGGCTGGTTGGCTTATGCGGCGGCGAGGTTCAGTGCTTTCACCTTGGCCGACAGGCGGCTCTTGTCGCGCGCGGCCTTGTTTTTGTGGAAGATGCCTTTGTCGGCGACCGAGTCCACCACGGCTTGCATCTTGGCAAACAGCTCGGTGGCTTTGGTTTTGTCGCCTGCCACAACGGCTTTCTCAACATTTTTCACCACGGTGCGGTACTGTGAGCGCAGCGAGGTATTGGCCAGGTTGATGACGGTGTCCTGGCGGACGCGTTTGCGGCCCGAGGCTAATCGGGGGTTCTTTTTCTTCGGCTTGGTTGCCATAATTTAAGGTTCCTTGGGGGTTTGAGGATGTTGCCAGCAAAGCCCGCGATTGTAGCCAATTTGCGCCCCCAAGTCAGTTTGGTGACGACTACACTCGTCGCGTGAACCTTTTCAAGGCCGTCTCCACCATCTCGCTGCTCACGCTGGCCTCGCGCATCACGGGCTTGATGCGCGAGTTGCTGATGGCCAGCGTGTTCGGTGCCAGCGCCTTGACCGACGCGTTCAACGTGGCCTTTCGCATCCCCAATTTGCTGCGCCGCCTGTTTGCCGAAGGAGCTTTCAGCCAGGCGTTTGTGCCAATTCTGGCGGCCAACAGGGCGCAGCACGGTGATGCCTCCACCCGGCTGCTGGTGGACCGCGTGGCCACACTACTGACCTGGGCGCTGGTATTCACCTGCATGCTCGGCGTGGCGGCTGCGCCAGTGCTGGTATGGGGCATGGCCAGCGGCTTGCCGGCGCAGGGTTTTGAGGCGGCGGTGTTCATGACGCGCTGGATGTTTCCCTACATCGCCTGCATGTCGCTGGTGTCGCTGGCCGCCGGCGTGCTCAACACCTACCAACGCTTTGCCGTGCCTGCTGCCACGCCGGTGTTGCTGAACCTGGCCATGATTGGCGCTGCCTGGTGGGGCGCGCCCTGGTTCAAAAGTTTGGGACTGGAGCCGATTTATGCGCTGGCAGGCGGCGTGATGCTCGGCGGCGTATTGCAATTGGCGGTGCAGGTGCCCGCGCTGATGAAAATTGGCATGTTGCCGCGCATCGGCCTGAGCGGGCAGCGCATCAGGCAAGCCTGGGCCGACCCTAGCGCCCAAAGTGTGCTCACCCTGATGCTGCCCGCCCTGCTGGGGGTCGGCGTGGCGCAAATCTCGCTGCTCATCAACACCCAAATCGCGTCCTACCTGACACCCGGCAGCGTGAGCTGGCTCAGCTACGCCGACCGTTTGATGGAGTTCCCGGTGGCCTTGCTCGGCGTAGCGCTTGGCGTGGTGCTGATGCCGCAACTGGCCGCCGCCAAGGCGGGTGGCGATGGCCGCCAGTACGCGGCGATGATTGACTGGGGCCTGCGCCTGGTGGTGGTGCTCGGCCTGCCCTGCGCGGTGGCGCTACTGATTTTTGCGACGCCGCTGGTCGCCAGCCTCTACCACTACGGCGCATTCACCGCGCGCGACGTGCAGCAGACCAGTGCCGCGCTGATGGGCTACGGCGCAGGCCTGCTGGGCCTGCTGGCCATCAAGGTGCTGGCGCCGGGCTACTACGCCAGCCAGAACATCAAAACCCCGGTGCGCATTGCGGTGGTGGTGCTGGTGATCACGCAGTTGCTGAATATCGCGCTGGTGCCGTGGCTGGCGCATGCCGGGTTGGCGCTGTCGATCGGGCTGGGCGCGCTCATCAATGCGCTGTGGCTGCTGCTGGGACTGCTGAAAAACGGCAGCTACACGCCGTCGCCCGGCTGGTGGCGTTTTGGCTTGCAGGTGGGCCTGGCCAGTGCGCTGCTGGGCGGCGCGTTGTGGTGGGTCGCCCAGCACCTGGACTGGATCGCCCTGCAAGCGCAGTGGGGCGGGCGGCTGGCATTGCTGGCCGCCGTGGTGCTGGGCGCAGCGCTGCTGTATTTTGGCGTTTTGTGGGCCAGCGGGGTCAAGCTCAAGCCGTTGCTGCGGCCCAGTTAGCCAGCTTTAATGTCTTATTGCACTCCAGCCAAGTCATTTGTTGCCGCCATTGCTATCAAAATTACAGTAACCATGCAGTAGCAACCCTATTCGCCCTACCGGCAGTTTTATGAGAAAGTATTGGCGTGCAGATCCCGAACTTTGCGCCTACGCCGCTCGGCTACTTCACCGCCCTGGTGCAAAGTGACGAGTCGTTTCCGCTGCTCGAAGCAGCGGCGTCGATCGCGCAGGACGACTACCCCGAACTGGATGTGCAGCAAGTGCTGGGTGATGTGGACCAGCTGCTTGCGCGCGCACGGCGCCGCTTTCCGGCGGATGCGCAGGCGCTGCACCGGCTGCGCATGCTGAACCAGTTCTTCTACCAAGACCTGAACTTTGGCAGCAACCTCAACAATTACTACGAGCCCGACAACAGCTACCTGCATGCCCTGCTGAAGACGCGGCGCGGCATCCCGATCTCGCTGGCAGTGCTGTGGCTGGAGCTGGCGCAGGGCTTGGGGTTGAAGGTGCGCGGCGTGAGTTTTCCGGGGCATTTCATGGTCAAGATCAACCTGCCCAAGGGCCAGGTGTTGATGGACCCGGCCACCGGCCAGTCGCTCTCGCGCGAGGAGTTGGCCGAGCGGCTGGAGCCGTACAAACGGCGCAGTGGGCTGGTCGATGAATTTGACGTGCCCCTGGGCCTGTACCTGCAACCTGCGCGCGGCCGCGACATCATTGCCCGGATGTTGCGCAACCTGAAGGAAATCCACACCAGCGCACAAGACTGGCAGCGCGTGCTGGCGGTGCAAGACCGCCTGATCATCTTGCTGCCCGACGCCTGGAGCGAATACCGTGACCGCGGCCTGGCACACGCCGCGCTGGGTCAGGCCGCAGAGGCCCTGCCTGATTTAGAGACGTATCTGGTGCGGGCTGACGATGCGCTGGACCTGGACGAGATCGGCGAGCAAGTGGCGGCGCTGCGGCGCGCTTTGAGCTGAATGCGCCCCTGCGTTAAAACGCGGGCGCGCTGAAAAACTGCATCTTTTCCCCGGTGGCAGGGTGTGCCAGTAACAAGCCGCAGGCATGCAGCAGCAAGCGCGGTGCCAGGGCCTTCAGATCCTCGCAGGCATACAGCCCGTCACCCACGATGGGATGCCCCAGGGCCTGCATGTGCAGGCGCAACTGGTGGGTGCGGCCTGTGAGCGGGGCCAATTCGACGCGCGTGGTGTCGGCGCTGGCTTGAGGTTGCAGGTGCGGGGTCGTTTTTGCAGGGTTCAGTACGCGCCAGCGGGTGATGCTGGGCTTGCCCTGAACAAAGTCAATTTTGCGCAATGGCCGCCGGGGCCAGTCAGCCGCAATGGGTAAATCCACTTGGTTCCAGCCCTGCGGATCGGCGGTGCGTGAGATCAATCGGCCCGTCACCACCGCCCTGTAGCGCTTGTCAACCTGCTGCGCGGCAAACGCCTGGCTGAGTGTTCGCTGGTGTGCCGCGCCACGCGCCATCACGAGCAGACCGGAGGTCGCCATGTCGAGCCGGTGCACCACCAGGGCATCCGGGAATTGGGCTTGCACCCGGGCGGCCAGGCAGTCTTGCTTGTCCGGGCCGCGTCCAGGGACGCTGAGCAGGCCGGGCGGTTTGTCCAGCACCAGCAAGGCATCGTCGGCGTAAACCGTGGCGATGGCCGGGGTGATGGCGGGTGTCATGGCCCAGGCAGCGGCTGCGCACTTACTGCGAAATCAGCCGCGCCTGCTCGATCTGGTACTCAAAATAACGCTGAAAACTGTAGACCATGCTGGCCATGAGTGCCGTTGCGCCCAGCAGCAAGGCCAGCACGATCGCGCCGATGGTCAGCCAGCCGGTTTGGCCAGCGGGTGCCTGTGGCTCACTCGTGGGATTAAAACGCGCATTCCACTTTTCGGGACTCATGAGGCCGTAGTAGATCGCCGTGCCAGCGCACGCGGCCAAGGTAAAGCCCAGGCAGGGAATCAGCACCCAACTGGGCATGTCGTCGAGTCCGAGGCGCTGCACCCTTTGGATGCCGTACAGCCCGAGTGCGGTGGGAATCGGCAGCAGCCAGCCCAGCCAGTCGCCCAGGCCATGCAGGTAGAAGCGGTGCAGACCCAGTGGCCCGCCGAGAAAGGCCAGCCAAGCGGCGAGGGTTTTGTTTTTCATGTGATGGATTATTCCGCAGACCCGAAATATTGAAAGGCACGGGCCTGAAAAGCATATAATTGCAGGCTTTTCAGCGCGCAGCCAGGGCAGTTTAATTTAACGCTTTGTGACGCTTTGTCATGGCGCTGCAACCCTTTTTCACCCCGGGATGGATGTATGGTCGTCATTAGACTCTCACGCGGCGGCTCCAAGAGCCGTCCGTTTTTCAACATTGTGGTGGCCGACAAGCGCGTGCGCCGCGACGGCCGTTTCATTGAGCGCCTGGGTTTCTACAACCCTATCGCCAAGGACAACGAAGAGTCCATCCGCGTCGCGCAAGACCGCCTGAGCTATTGGCGCGGTGTCGGCGCACAAGCCTCGCCCACCGTCGAGCGTCTGGTGGCCCAAGCTGCCGCCAAAGCGGCCTGACACGGCCCCGGCGGGTCATTCACGTGGGACGGGTTCGGCCATGATGCCCGATCTGGAGTCCGCCGAATTACCCGCCGACGCCGTTGAAGTAGGGCGGATCGCCGAAGCGTGGGGCATCCAGGGCTGGTTCAAAATTCATGCGTACAGCGCCTCACCCGAGGCGCTTTTTTCTTCCAAACGCTGGTATTTGCAGGCCAGCACCAAAAATGTGCTGCAGTTTCAAGGTACGCGCAAACTAGCGATTTCTGAGGCCAAAGACCATTCGGGTACCGTCGTTGCCAAGGCGCAAGAGGTGGCCGACCGCAGTGCCGCAGAGGCCTTGCGCGGTGCGCGTATTTTTATCCCGCGCTCAAGTTTTCCCAGCGCCGGGCAAGGTGAGTACTACTGGGTGGACTTGATGGGCTTGGCGGTGGTCAACCGCGAAGGCATCGCCCTTGGCCAGGTTGCCGACCTGCTGTCCACCGGGCCGCAAACGGTGTTGGTGCTGACGTTTGAAGTGGATGGCACAGCGCAGGAACGATTCATCCCTTTCGTGGCGGCCTATGTCGATGCCGTGGACTTGGCGGCCAAGCGCATCACGGTGGACTGGCAGGCTCATTACTAGGGCGGGTCGCCATGCGCTTTGATGTCATTACCCTGTTCCCCGAACTGTTCGCACCGTTTTTGACGGCGGGCATCACGCGCCGCGCCTTCGAGTCGGGCCAGGTTGATGTGAAGCTGTGGCCTTTGCGCGACTTTGCGCAAGGCAATTACCGCCGGGTCGATGACCGCCCGTTTGGTGGCGGCCCCGGCATGGTGATGCTGGCCGAGCCCTTGCACCAATGCCTCATGCACATTCAAGCGCAGAGAACCGGGCTGGTGCCCGTGGTGATGTTCACGCCCATCGGCCAGCCGCTGAATCAATTGGCGGTGGCCCAGTGGTCTGCCAGTGAGGGGGCGGTGCTGGTTTGTGGTCGCTACGAAGGTATCGACCAGCGCTTCGTGGACGCGCACGTCACGCACCAGATCAGCTTGGGCGATTTTGTGCTCTCGGGCGGTGAAATTGCCGCTCTGGCCTTGCTGGATGCTGTGGCCCGGCTGCAGCCCGGCGTGCTCGGCGACGCGCAAAGCCACCAGCAGGACAGCTTCAGTCCCGCGCTGGACGGCTTGCTGGATTGCCCGCACTACAGCCGCCCCGAGACCTGGCAAGGCCGGGCGGTGCCGCCGCCTCTGCTGTCGGGACACCACGAACAAATTGACCGCTGGCGGCGTGACCAGCGGCTGCTGATCACCGCGCAGCGCAGGCCGGATTTGATCACCTCCGCACGCAACGCGGGCAGCCTCAGTGCGCAGGATGAAAAACTGCTTTTGCAAGCAGGAAAAAATATTTTATAATCGCAGGCTTTTCGTTCCTCTGCCTGGCCGCCTTGGCAAGGCGTTTTGAATAACGCCGCTGAACCAAGGTCCCTAGCGTAGCCCCGCAAGAACGCAAATGAAACAGAGCGCATCATGAATTTGATCCAGACCTTAGAGCAAGAAGAGATGACCCGCCTGACCGACAAGGCGGGTAAAAAGATCCCCGACTTCGCCCCCGGCGACACCGTGATCGTCAGCGTGAATGTGGTCGAAGGCACGCGCAAACGTGTGCAGGCCTACGAGGGGGTGGTGATTGCCAAGCGCAACCGGGGCCTCAACAGCGGCTTTATCGTTCGTAAAGTCTCCAGCGGCGAGGGCGTCGAGCGCACCTTCCAGACCTACAGCCCCTTGATTGCCGGCATTGAAGTCAAGCGGCGCGGTGATGTGCGCCGCGCCAAGCTGTACTACCTGCGTGATCGCAGCGGCAAGTCGGCACGTATCAAGGAAAAGCTGCCCGCGAAATCGGTGGCCGCTGCCAAAGCCGCTGCCGCCGCGAAGTTGGCCAATTCGGCCCCAGCCGCGTAAATTGCGATTGCCTGCCGTGGCGACCACGCCACATCAGGTAGTCCCTGCTGCAGCAGCGCCTCCAGCCGAGATGAGCACATTTCCTGTGCCCTCATCGGAGCTGAACACATTTCCTGTGCTCAGTGCCATCCCCGGTTTTGACCCGCGTGACGTGCCGGTGGTTGGCAGTGACGGGCATTTGCCTGCGGTGCCAATGCAGCATTTGCAGGCGCATGCGTTAGCGCAGCGTTTCCTGGCCCCGCCGGTGTGGCTGCCCGAGGTGCTGCGCGAGCCAGCGTTCTCGAATCGGCCGCTGCGCGCGGCCGCTGTGCTCATCGCCATCGTCACCCATTCCCGGCCTACCGTGCTTTTGACGCTGCGCGCGGCGCATCTGAACAGCCATTCAGGCCAAATTGCCTTTCCTGGCGGCAAGGTCGATGCGGCAGATGTCAGCGTGGCCGCTGCAGCGCTGCGGGAAGCGCATGAAGAAGTTGGCCTGCCGCCAGGCCAGGTGCGCGTGCTGGGCCAGTTGCCGGTCTACACCACGGGCTCGGCTTTTGCGGTCACGCCGGTGGTGGCGTTGGTGCCGCCTGGCGTGCTGCTGCGCGCCGACCCCAGCGAAGTGCAAGACGTGTTTGAAGTGCCGCTGGATTTTCTGATGAGCCCCTCGCACCACCGCCGCCACCGCGTGTTGTGGCAAGGGGTGCAGCGCGAGTGGTTTTCAATGCCCTACGACGACCAAGGCACCGAGCGCTACATCTGGGGTGCCAGCGCCGGCATGCTGCGCAACCTGTATCGCTTTTTATCCGCTTGATGCAGTCCGGCCGGCGGGAGCGGGAACAGAGCGGCGGCCTACTATCATTGCGCCATGAGTTTTTTTGCTATTTTGTTCGCGCTGCTGATCGAGCAAGTCAGGCCGCTCACGCGCAGCAATCTTATGCACGGCGCTTTGCGCGGCTGGGTACGCTGGGTCAGCAACAATTTCGACACAGGAAAGAAGGGCCACGGCTGGCTGGTATGGTCTCTCGCCGTGGCACTGCCGGCCTTGTTCACGCTGGCGCTGCACTGGGCTTTGCTGGCTTGGATGGGCTGGTTTTTTGCTGTGCTGTGGAATGTGGCGGTGCTGTACGCGGCTCTGGGCTTTCGTCAGTTCAGCCACCACTTCACCGACATCCGTGATTCGCTGCACGCGGGTGACGAGGCGCGGGCGCGAACGCAACTGGCGCGCTGGCAGCAGGTTGACGCCGCCGATTTGCCGCGCAGTGAAATTGTCCGCCATGTCATTGAGTACTCTGTGCTCGCCGCGCACCGCCATGTCTTTGGCGTGCTGGGGTGGTTCTCTATTTTGGCCGCGCTGGGTTTGGGGCCGACGGGTGCCGTGCTGTTTCGGATGGCCGAGTTTGCTTCGCGATACTGGGGCAAGCGCCCGGGCCAGACCACCCATCCCGTCAGCCACCCGCCCAGTCCCGCAGTGCAAGCGGCGGCTGCGGCGGCTTGGCATAGCATTGATTGGTTGCCCGCGCGCATGACGGCCCTGGGCTTTGCCGTCGTTGGCAGTTTTGAGGAAGCGATTGACGCCTGGCGCCAATTTGCCCAGCGTTTTCCGGGTGACAACGACGGCGTGATTTTGGCCGCCACCTCCGGCGCAGTGAATGTGCGCTTGGGCGGCGAGGCGTTGAAGGCGGCGTTTTCACCGCTCAGCACGCAGGGCTTTGGTGCCACGACGGGCAGTTTTGCGGCCAGTGGCAGCGGCCTGGAGCAACCAGGCCCGCCTTTGCCGCCGATGCAAAACACGCCAGGCCGAGAGCCCGAGTTGGCGCACTTGCGCAGCGTGGTGGGTCTGGTCTGGCGGCTCGTGGTGATGTGGATGGTGCTGCTCGCACTGCTGACGCTGGCCCGGCTCTTGGGCTAAACCTTGCCCCCCACGGTTAGTTCAGAACCGGCTTTGCGACAGCTCAGCGAACAATTCGCCATAAATTCGGTAGCGCGTAAGGCTTATTTCACTTTGGCTAGCGGTTGATTTGACTTCAGAAATGACGCCGCAGCCCGGCTCGTGCAGGTGGGTGCAGTTGTAGAACTTGCAGTGCCGGGTATGGGCTTTCAAATCGGGCATCAGGGCGGCCAACTGCATCGGTTCGATGTGGCGCAGGCCGAATTCCTGGAAGCCCGGTGAATCGATCAAGGCAGTGGTTTTGGCGTTATCCACCCAATACCAGCGGCTGGCGGTGGTGGTGTGCTTGCCCGAGTTGAGCGCTTGCGAGATTTCCCGGGTCGAGGCCTTGGCCAGCGGCACCAGCAGATTGGTGACGCTGCTTTTGCCGCTGCCCGAGGGGCCGAGCAAGAGCGTTGCCTTGCCCGCCAGCGCTTGACTCAGCGTGCTGTGCGCGGCTTCGGCATCGTGCTTGACCGACATGCCCAGCACGCGGTAGCCCATATCCCGGTACGGTGCCAGCCGCGCCCAGGCGCGGGCAAAGGGCTCGGGCAGGTCACTTTTGTTCAGCACGATCAGCGGGGTGATGCCAGCCGATTCAGCGGCGATCAGGCTGCGCGCCAGTTGGTGCTCCGAGAACTCGGGCTCGGCCGCAATCAGTACCAGCACCAGATCCAGGTTGGCGGCAAAGGCTTTGGTGCGTACCTCGTCCTGGCGATAAAAGCAGTTGCGGCGCGGCTCTATCTGCTCAATCGTGCCCTCGTCCTGGGAGGCCAGCCACTGCACCCGGTCGCCCACCAGCGGCAAGTTTTTTTTGCCGCGCGGATGGCAAATGAGTTGCTGGCCAGCGGTGTCTTCCACTACGCAGTGCCGCCCGTGCGTGGCCACCACCAGGCCGGCTTGCAGGCTCACGGCAGCACAGCCCGCTTAAAGGCGCAGCGCATCGATTTGCTCTGCGGCAGCGAAGTCGCGGCCCGACAGCCCCTGGATGTCGTGGCTGGACAGGCGCACCGTGCAACTGCCGTAGTTGACCAGCAAGCTTGGGTGGTGGTCCATCCGGTGGGCGATGTAGACGGCGGCGTTGACGAAGGCCAGCGTCTCCAGGTAGCTGCTGAAGGCGTAGGTTTTTTCAATCGCGATTTCTGTGCCTTCGCCTGTCAGGTTCCAGCCGGCCAGCAAAGCCAAATTCGCTACAATTTCAGTAGCATTAAGTGCAGTATTTACATTGGCTACAGGCATATTTCGCTTTAAAAAAGATGAAAAACAGAAAAATGCGTTATTTCAAGCCGCCAGGCGTGCCAGCCGCTCGCTGGCGCTGGGGTGGGAGTAGTAGAACTTCACATACAGCGGGTCAGGTGTGAGTGTGCTGGCGTTGTCTTCGTAGAGCTTGAGCAGGGCCGCGCTCAAATCGGCACCGCTGGTTTGCTGCGCTGCGTAGGCGTCTGCCTGGAATTCGTCTTTGCGCGACGATAGCGCCAGCAGCGGCGAGATGAAAAACGTGAACACCGGCAGCGCCAGCATGAACAACAGCAGCGCCAGCGCGTCATTGGCAGCGCCCGCCAGTTGCGGCTGTACGCCCAGCCCGGTGTAGAACCAAATTTGGCCAGACAGCCAGCCCAGCAAGGCAAAGCCCAGCAGGCTCATGCCAAACAAGGAGGCCATGCGTTTGATGATGTGTTTGTGCTTGAAGTGCCCCAGCTCGTGCGCCAGTACCGCGTCCACCTCGGGTGGCGACAGGCGTGCCAGCAGCGTGTCGAAAAACACCACCCGCTTGGCCGCGCCAAAGCCGGTGAAGTAGGCGTTGGCATGCGCGCTGCGCTTGCTGCCGTCCATGACAAACAAACCTTTGGCAGCAAAACCGCACCGCTGCATCAGCGCGGTCACGCGGGCTTTGAGGCTTTCGTCTTCCAGCGGTTTGAACTGGTTGAACAGCGGCGCAATCACGGTGGGGTAGAGCACCAGCAAAGCCAAGTTGAAGGCAGTCCACGCACCCCACGCCCACAGCCACCAATACGCCCCGGTGGCAGCCATGAGCCACAGCACCAGGGCGGCAATCGGCAGGCCCAGCAGGAGGCCCACCGCCGTGCCCTTTGCCAAGTCTTGCAGCCAAAGACGCGGCGTCGTTTTGTTGAAGCCAAAGCGTGCTTCCAGCACAAAGGTTTGGTGGAGCGAAAACGGCAAGTCCAGCAGCCCGCCGATGAGGGCAAATGCCCCCAGCAAGGCCAGCTGTTGCAGCATGCCCGCACCCAGCCAGCCCAGCAGCGCCTGGTTCAGAAAATTGAGGCCGCCCAGCAGCGTCCAGCCCAGCAACAGCAAGGTGGCAAAAGCCAGCTCCAGTACGCCCAGCCGCGATTTGGCCAGGGTGTAATCGGCAGCTTTTTGGTGCGCAGCCAAGGTGATGGTGTGGGCAAAAGCGGCAGGCACCTGGCTGCGGTGCCGCGCCACATGGCGAATTTGCCGGGAGCTCAGCCACAAACGGAGCAAAACGCCCAGCACCAACACACCCGCAAACAGCACAGTCCAAGAAATGGAGAGATTCAAATTGGTCATAGGGAATTAGTTTAGGCCATCAGCGAGAATGCCCCGATGATTGAAATTGCCAACCCTGAACAAGCCGAGTCCATTCCCCTGCTGGCCAAATCCGACCAAAACCTGGTCTGGATAGACTGTGAAATGACGGGGCTGAATCCCGATGCAGAAGGCTCGCCTGACCGTCTGCTGGAGATCGCCGTCATCGTCACCGGCCCGCATCTGGAGCCGCGCATCGAAGGACCGGTGCTGGTGATTCACCAGAGTGATGCGCAGCTCGCCCGCATGGACAAATGGAACCAGGGCACGCACGGCAAGAGCGGTTTGATCGACAAGGTGAAGGCGTCAACGCTGCAGGAGGCCGAGGCTGAGGCGCAGTTGCTGGCCTTTATTTCGCATTACGTGCCCAAACAAAGTTCGCCGCTGTGCGGCAACACCATCAGCCAGGACCGGCGCTTTCTGGTCAAGTACATGCCCCGGCTCGAAGCCTATTTTCACTACCGCAACCTTGACGTGAGCACACTCAAGGAGTTGGCCAAGCGCTGGCGGCCCGAGGTGTACGCAGCGTTCAAAAAGCGCCAGTTGCACACCGCGCTGGCCGATGTGCACGAATCCATCGACGAGTTAATGCACTACCGCACGCACTTTTTGAAGTAAGCGCGCTTTGATGCCGAGTAATTGTAAGAAATCGCCGGGTTATGTGACAAATCGGTGTCCGTCATTTGCAGGACGGTTGCTGGCCTTATTGGCTCTTGCGTGATGCCCACCGTCGCCGCACAGGTTTTTTTTGGGCTTCACCGCAGTTAAGCTTGGGCTGTGCTGCCGCGCTCACACCACCACCATGTCCACACTCATCCCAATTCCCGAAACTGCTCCTTCTTCGTCTTTTGTCCCGGCTTCGCTCGCAGACAGTGTGTTTACCCGCCTCGGCTGGCAAGAAAAGCTATCGCAGCGCTTGGCCAGCCTGCCACTGCCGCTGGCCTTGCGTTTGCCTGGAGGCCAGGTGCTGGGCCGCTGTGATGCGCCAGTGCAGCTGCATATTGCCAATTGGGGCTGTGCCAAAGCGCTGGTCTTGGGTGACATTGGCGGGCTGGCCGACCATTTTGTTATGGGCACTTTTGTGCTGGAGCGCGGCTCCATGCGCGAATTCATGGATGTAGTCGCCGCGCTGCTGCACAAAGACCCGGTGCAGCACCAGATTTCGCCATGGGGTCGCTGGTTTCAAACCATCCGCTCCAAATTGCGCCACAGTTTGGCGCGTGATGCTGGACAAATCGGGTTTCACTACGATGTCTCTGACGACTACTACGCGCTGTGGCTGGATGCACGCCGCGTTTATTCCTGCGCCTACTTCCGCCAAGCAGAGATGAGCCTGGCAGAGGCGCAAGAGGCCAAGCTGGATCACATTTGCCGCAAACTGCTGCTGCAGCCGGGCCAGCGCTTTTTGGACATTGGCGCGGGCTGGGGCGGTTTGCTGCTCTGGGCGGCCGAGCATTACGGGGTGGATGCCACTGGCATTACCCTGTCAAAGAACCAGTACGAGCATGTGAACCGGCTCATAGCCCAAAAGGGTTTGTCGGGCCGTGTACGGATGCAACTGCTCGACTATCGGCAGCTAGACGAAACGACAGGTTTTGACCGTATTGCGTCAGTCGGCATGTTCGAGCATGTGGGGCGAGCCCAGATGACCTCCTACTTTGCGAAGGTCTCGCGGCTGCTAAAACCTGGCGGCTTACTGCTCAATCACAGCATCACGTCGGCTGGCCTGGACAATGCCGAACTGGGCGCTGGCATGGGTGACTTCATTGAAAAATACATCTTTCCCGGCGGTGAGCTGACTCACATCAGTCACGCACTGAACCATCTGGCGCAAGCTGGGCTGGAGATGGTGGATACCGAAAACCTGCGCCCGCACTACGGACGAACCTTGTGGGCTTGGTCAGATGGTTTGGAGCAGCAACTGGACGCCGCAGTCTCAGTGCTGACAGAAAAATCCGGGCACCAGCGCGCACAGGAAACTGTCAATGCTTATCGCATTTACTTGGGCGGTTGCGCTATGGCGTTTGACCATGGATGGTTGTCACTGCATCAAGTGCTAGCAATGCGGCCGCATAACGATTTGACGCAGGGCGCACTTCGCGGCTCGATGGGTGATTACCCATTCAACAGGTCCTATATTTACAGTCCCAATTGATTATTTGGGGATACAGGTCGGCTTAGTTGAATGACTCTGCCCTGTCTTGGCCGGCGGCCAAGACAGGGCGTGAGGCTTAGGGTTGCAAAGTCACTTGACCGCGAATTTCTCCGCCTGGATAGGCCGCAGTGTGAAGGTTGACATACCACTTGCCGGCCATCAAATCAGCTGCTTGGGAAGGTGTCAGCGTTGTCGACCCAACGATAGGGCTTTCAATACTGCCCGTGAACGGTACAACTACACCCGCATTTTGACCAGCGGCAGCAGGGCCATGCAGATGCGCGCCAGTCAGGGGGCCGGTCAGGCCGCGGTAGGTAATGGTCCAGCTCAGCAAATTGCTGCGGGTGTTGTAGCGTGCGTCCACGCTGCCGGTGCCGGCGCTGGCATTAGGCGGCACTTCATTCTTACCCGTGAGTTGGCTGAGCATCGTCATGACCGAAAAGGATGCTGGTGACTCTGGCGCGGAAGAAGGTGCCTGCTTGGTCGCTGAGCTGGAGATTTGCATGCCAGAGGGCGCGAGCTGCGTCGTCTCGGGCACTGTGCTGCAAGCCGCCAGCGCCAAGGCGCTGATGAGAAGGGCACTTCCAATGAGTGGGCGAAATTGTGGGCGGCTTGAGTTCATAAATATCTCCGATTTTTAATGGATTGGTTTTAATGCAAAGAATGAGTTGGCATCCCTTGCTGGCTTCGTCATTTCGCATCGATTGCTTGACATAACCAACATATCATTGGCTATGACTTCACTTGGTCTTTGGATGTGTCAATACATTTCATTCTTTGCTGCGGTGTTGCAAATTCAACCAATTGCCATTTGAGTTCTTGGTAAAAACCCGAAGCCATGCCATAATAATTGGCTGCGCAAAAACTGCTGCGCAATTTGCACATCTGCCTTCATTCAACAGGCCACGCAATTCGGGGTATACAGCCCGCGCTGCAACAAAAGGCCTACCCGCAACGAATTCAGCGCCCTTGAATTCACCGCGCCGTTTGATGGTTGATGTTTTTTAACCATGAAACGGCCGCAGCCATCGCCCGATGCGCGGCCATTGAAAGTACTTATGACCGACGCTTATGAAGCGCCGGACGACGTGTCGTCTGGTGATGTTATTTCCTTGAATTCCGAGTTTGGCAATGAGTCGCAAGCGCCTGCAGCTGCGCAGGTACCGCTCGCACCCAACGGCTTTTTGAAGCTGGGCCTGGCCCCGGAATTGATTCGCGCGATTGAAGACCTGGGCTATAACCAGCCCACCACCGTGCAAGAGCAAACTATTCCGCTGGCCATGCAGGCCCTGCAAGACGGCGAGGACGAAGCCAACAAGAAAACCGCTTTCGTTGACCTCATGGTTTCCAGCCAAACCGGCAGCGGCAAAACCGCCGCCTTCCTGCTGCCCGTGCTGCATACCCTGCTCAAGCAGCAAGCCGATGAGCAAGCCAAAGAGCGTGCCGAGTACGAGCAGGCCGTGGCCGAAGCCGCCGCAAAAGGCGAAGCACCTCCCAAGCGCCCCAAGCGCAAAGACCCCACCAACAGCCGCAACTTCAAAGCCGCCACCCCCGGCGCCCTGATCTTGTGCCCCACCCGCGAGCTGGCCCAGCAAGTGGCGCACGACGCCATCGAGCTGGTCACGCATTGCAAAGGCCTGCGCATTGCCAGTGTGGTCGGCGGCATGCCGTACCAGCTGCAAATTGCCAAGCTGCACAATGCCAACCTGGTCGTCGCGACCCCTGGCCGCCTGCTGGACCTGCAACGCTCCATGCAAATCAAACTGGACCAAGTGCAGTTTCTGGTGGTCGACGAAGCCGACCGCATGCTCGACCTCGGCTTTGCCGACGACCTGGCCGAAGTCAACCAGCTGACCATCCAGCGCCAGCAGACCATGATGTTCAGCGCCAC
>JBJXED010000077.1:0-45947 GCA_046155225.1 Burkholderiaceae bacterium | reverse complement strand
CCTGCTGGCGCTGGTCGATACGCTGGCAGCGCAAACCGGCTGGGACGGCTGGGTCGGCTGCGAATACCGTCCCGCACAAGGCACGCGGGCGGGTCTGGGCTGGCGCGAACCTTGGCTTTTCAGTGATACTTAAAGGCTACTTTGCTGCACCTGAGTTTTCGACACCATGAACGCCCCCCTGCACCGCGAAATGCCCTCCGGCACGCTTGACCCGGCCTTGGCGCTGGCGCGTGTCAGCGCGCAGTGGGATGCCGACCTGGTGCCGCGCCTGTTTGACTACATTGAAATTCCGGCCAAGTCGCCGGGGTTTGACCCGCAGTGGCAGCAAAACGGCCATATTGACACCGCCATGCGCATGGCCGCGCAATGGGTGGAGGCGCAAAAAGTCGCTGGCTTGCAACTCGAGATCATTCGCCTGCCGGGGCGCACGCCGGTGCTGTTTTTTGAAGTGCCGGCCCGTGCGGGCGCGGGCGGGCAGACGCCTTCGGCGCAAACCGTGCTGCTGTATGGCCACCTGGACAAGCAGCCCGAATTCACCGGCTGGCGCCAGGGCCTGGGCCCCTGGACGCCCCGGCTGCTGGACGACAAGCTCTATGGCCGCGGCAGCGCCGACGACGGCTACGCGGTCTATGCCGCGATTGCCGCGATCCAGGCGCTGAAGGCGCAGGGCGTTGCGCATCCGCGTGTGCTGGGCCTGATTGAAACCTGCGAGGAGTCGGGCTCCTACGACTTGCTGCCCTACATCGACGCGCTGCGCCAGTCGCAGCCGAGCCGTCTGGGTGATGTCGGCCTGGTGGTCTGCCTGGACAGCGGCGCGGGCAATTACGACCAGCTCTGGCTCACCACCAGCCTGCGCGGCCTGGCCACCGGCGTGCTCAAAGTCGAGGTGCTGACCGAAGGCGTGCATTCGGGCGACGCCAGCGGGGTGGTGCCGTCGAGCTTTCGCATCATGCGTCAGGTGCTCGACCGGCTCGAAGACAGCGCCAGCGGCCGCCTGCTGCCGGCCGCCTTCCACTGCGAGGTGCCGCCCGAGCGGCTGGCGCAGGCCCGCGCTACGGCGGCGCTTCTGGGCGACGACCTGCACCGTCGCTTCCCCTGGGCGCACTATGACTGCGGCGGCGCACAGGCGTTCACATTGCCCAGCACCCGCGACCCGGCCGAAGCGCTGCTGGCGCGCACCTGGCGGCCGACACTGAGCGTCACCGGGGCCGAAGGCTTGCCCGCACTGCAAGACGCCGGCAATGTGCTGCGGCCCTACACCGCCTTCAAGCTCAGCCTGCGCCTGCCGCCGCTGGTGGATGCGGCGCAGGCCGTGCGCACGCTCAAACACCTGCTGGAGGACAACGCGCCCTACCAGGCCCGCGTGACTTTTGAAGGCGGCGGCACCACCGGCTGGAATGCGCCTGGCAATGCACCGTGGTTCGAGCGCGCCTTGAACGAGGCGAGCCTGGCGTACTTTGGCGCGCCCTGTGCCGCCATTGGCCAGGGCGGCACCATACCCCTGATGAACATGCTCAGCCGGGGCTTTCCCCAGGCGCAAATGATGGTCTGCGGCGTGCTGGGCCCGCACAGCAATGCACACGGGCCGAACGAGTTTTTGCACCTGCCCTACGCCAAGAAATTGACGGCTGCGGTGGCGCAAGTCATCGGCGCCATGGCCGCCCAGGGCGCGCAGCCCGCCGCGCCATGAGCGACTACACCGCCTCGCGCTACATCACCGACCTGGGCGTGCAGCTGTCCGTGTACGACTGGCCGCAGCCCGAGTTCTCGCGTCCGCGCGGCCTGGTGCTGCTGGTGCACGGCCTGGGCGAGCATGCGCGCCGCTACGACGGCCTGGCGCAACGCCTGAACAGCTGGGGTTTTGCCGTGCGCGGCTACGACCAGCACGGCCACGGCTACTCGGATGGCGAGCGCGGCAGCCTGCCCAACACGCAGCGCCTGCTCGACGACCTGGCCGAGGTGGTCGACGACAGCCGCAGCATGCTGGCCCGCAGCTACCGCGGCACGGTGCCGGTTTTGCTGCTCGGGCACAGCATGGGCGGTGTAGTGGCCGCCTATTTTGTCGCCACGGCGCGGCGTCAGGTGCATGCGCTGGTGCTGTCGTCACCGGCGTTTGACCCCGGCCTGCGCCCGTGGGAGCAGCGCTTGCTGCGGCTGCTGGCGCGCTACCTGCCCAACCTGCGCATAGCCAACCAGCTGAGTGTGCCGCGCCTGTGCCGCGATCCCGACGTGGTACGCGCCTACTGGCGCGACCCGCAGGTGCATGACCGCATCAGCCTGCGGCTGGCGCAATTTATCACCGACACCGGCCAGGCCTGCGTCTCGCAAGCACCGCTGTGGACGGTGCCCACTTTGCTGCTGTTCGCGGGGCAAGACCATTTGGTCAACCCGGCGGGCAGCCGGGCCTTTGCGTCGCTCTCGCCCAGCTGCGTGAAGGCACATTGTTTCAAGGCCTGCTACCACGAGATCTTCAACGAGCCCGAGCAGGAAACCGTGCTGGAATGCCTCTCGCTGTGGCTGGCGCAGCAGTGCCCCGTGGCTGGCGGAACCGGATTGGGGCCAGACGGCTCGGGTCAGATTACTTCAAAATTTGCAGCGCTCTAGGCAGGAAACACCTTGGCTAGAGGCCAATATCATTCAATAAATGCCTCATAAGCGCCTGAAAAGGGCTTTTTGAAGCCCCCCGACAGCTCACGCTTTTCTGAGCAAGCCGCCGAGCATCCCCAACACATCAGCACCGCCGCCCAGGCCCCCTGTCGGCGCGGCACCGCCCGGCGTGAGTTGGTCCACCAGGCCAGGCAACAGTTGCGAGAGTGTCTGGCTGGCCTGTGCCGGGTCCACGCCCAGTTGCGTCGCCAGGCCGCGCAGCGTGTCGCTGCCCAGCACACCTTGCAACTGCTCGGCAGAAATCGGCAGGTTGGCACCGCTGCCTATCCAGGACTGCACCACGTTGCCCAGCCCCGCCTGGTTGAATTTGTCCACCAGGCCGGGCAGGCCGCCATGCCCGCCGTCATTTGACAGCAAACCCTCCAGCGCACTGGCCAGTCCGCCATGCTCCTGCGCCCCGCCCATCACTGCGCCCAACACCGAATCGAGTAAACCCATGGCAAGCCTCCCTTAAAACCGCTTTTATACCCTGCCTGCATGACGCGGCCACCCCTGGTCGCAGGCCAGCAACAGCGCAGCCAGCGGCGCTGTTTCGGCGCGCAAGATGCGTGGCCCGAGGGTGACAGGGACAAAGCCCAGACCCAGCGCCAGCGCCTCCTCGGCGGCGCTGAGGCCGCCCTCCGGGCCAGAGAGCAAGGTCACCCTGCCGCCGTTGGCCGCGTCGCTTGCCAGGGTCTCGGACAGCGGCCGCGCCTGCGGCTGCAGCGACAGCAGCAAGCGCAGGCCCGGCAAGGGCGGCGCGGTCATTGCACGCGCCCAATGGGCAAACGTCTGCAGCGGATGCACCGTCGGCAAGCGGTTGCGGCCGCACTGTTCGCATGCGGCCACGGCAATGGCTTGCCAGTGGCTGCGGCGTTTGTCGGCGCGCTCACCCGCCAGGCGCAGCACACTGCGCTCGGTCAGCAGCGGCTGGATGCTGGCGGCACCCAGCTCGGCGGCTTTTTCGACCAGCCAGTCCATCCGCTCATTGGCCGGGATACCCAGCACCACATGCACGCCGCGGGCCGCTTCGCGTTCCGTAGCGGTATGCAGGCCGACCTGGACCGTGACGTCGCTGCGGCCCATCTGCTCAATGACGGCGGCAAACTCGCCGCCCTCGCCATTGAAGAGCGTGACGGTATCGCCAGGTTGCAGGCGCAGCACCTGGGCGTGGCGGGCGGCCTGGGCCGGCAGCTGCACACGGGCACCGCTGACCAGTGGCAGGGGGCAAAACAAGCGCGGCATAAAACGAAAACCAGCGGGCGCGCAGGTCGGGAGCTAGCTCATTTTCCCGAAGGCATAGCCCACGGGCGCGGCACGGCCTTCGGCCTGGTCGAGCAGGCGCAAGAGTGGCGTGAGCTCACGGTAGCGGGCGCAGGTGTTGCGCACATAGGCTGAAAAGCGCGGCGCGTCGGCCAGGTATTTGGGCTTGCCGTCACGCAAGGTCAGCCGCGCAAAAATGCCCAGTACTTTGAGGTGACGCTGCAAGCCCATCCACTCGACGCTGCGGTAGAACGCGCCAAAATCATCGCCAAACGTGTGCCCCTGAAATAGCCCCGCCTGACGCGCCTGCTGCCAGTAGCGCACCGTGATGTCGAGCACAAAGTCTTCTTCCCAGCTCACAAATGCATCGCGCAGCAGGCTGGCAATGTCGTAGGTGATGGGGCCATGCACCGCGTCCTGAAAATCGAGCACGCCCAGCCCGCAGGCAGCGTCGCCAGGCTCCGGGAGCATCAAGTTGCGGGGCATGAAGTCGCGGTGAACATAAACATGGGGTGCAGCAAGGTTTTCTGCGATGAGGCTTTCAAACAGCGCGTCCAGCGGTTTAAGCAAAGGCGCATCGGGCGTCAGCTGGCAGTGCCGGGCCAGGTACCAGGCGGGGAACAATTCCAGCTCACGGCGCAGCAGGGCGGCATCATAGGGCGGCAGCACGCCGGGGCGCGAGGCTTTTTGCCAGGCAATCAAGGCGTCCACCGCTTGCAGGTAGTGCGCGTGGGCGGCCTGCGGCTGCGCCGGGTCGATCGACTCGAGCAGGGTACGCGGCCCCAGGTCACTCAGCAGCATGAAGCCTTTCGCCTCGTCCCAGGAGAGCACCTGCGGCACGCGCAAGCCCGCCGCTTGCATGAGTGCCGCCACCTGTACAAAAGGCTGGCAGTTCTCCAGCGCGGGCGGCGCGTCCATGATGATGCAGCTGCCGCCCACCGTGGTGTCCAGCCGGAAATAGCGCCGAAAACTGGCGTCAGCCGAGGCCGGGCGCACGCTTTGCGGCACCAGCGAATGCGTTGCTGTCTGCGCCGCGAGCCACTGCGTGAAGGCCGCTTGGCGCATAGCGTCGGGCCAAATTAAGGCCCGGGCGGCGTCCACCGGTGCCTGTGCACCGCTGCCAGCCTTGGCCAAAAGAGCAAGGGGCGCGGCAGTGGCAAAAGGCGGTAGTGGGCTCATGGATAATCGGATTCTACAAATCCGGCGTAGCTGCCAAGCCAGAACGCTTTGCACTGGGTGATGCGGCGCTGGGCTGCCGGCCTGCCAATGTAGATTTTTTTGCTGCCCCGACCACTCGACATGCCCACCCCCACTGTTGCACCACCCACTGACGCACGGCCGCTGCGCCGCGCGGTGCTCCGCGCGCCTGCCGTAGCCGGCTGCGCAGCGCTATCGGGCTTGGGCCGCATGTCCACGGTGTCATTGGTGGTGGCGGGCCTGCTGCACAGTGGCCAGGCCGGGGCGCAGGGCTTGCTGAGCGAGCCGCCATTGCAACTCAAGCGCTCGCCCTTGCTCGATGAGGGCACTGGCCTGCGCCTGGGCACTGGCCTCGGCCTGACCTTTGTCTTCGCCGACCGCAGCTCCGGGCGGCCGGGTCTGGAAACGGTGCTGGAGGGCAACGCCGAGCTGCGCCGCGGCCAAACCGTGATCCGCGCCGACCGGATGGAGTACTACCAGCCGTCCGACCTGGCCAAGGCGCGCGGCAATGTGCGCATCAACCGCAGCGGCAATGTGTTTGAAGGCGATGAGCTGGAAATCAAGGTCGAGTCCTTTGAAGGTTTCTTCAACCAGACCCGCTACCGCTTTTTGAAAAACGACGCCTACGGCGAGGCCAGCCGTATCGACTTTATTGACGACCAGCGGGTGGTTGCGCGCAATGCCACCTACACCACCTGCCAGCGCGAGGACGTCCTGGGCTGGATGCCCGCTTGGATTCTCTCGGCAGACTCGATCCGGCTGGATAACGAAGCGGGCGTGGGCCGCGCCGAGGGGGGGGTGCTGCGCTTCATGGGCGTAGCGATCTTGCCGGTGCCCGCGATTGATTTTCCGCTTTCTGAACAGCGCAAGTCGGGCTTTTTGCCGCCGAGCGTAGGCCTGTCCAGTGTCGACGGGGTGGAAGCCTCGCTGCCGTATTACTGGGACATCGCGCCCAACCGCGACGCCACCTTCACGCCAGAAATCAAGAGCAATCGCGGCATTAATTTGGGCGGCGAATTCCGCTACCTGGAAGACAACTACGGCGGCTTGCTGCGGGCCTATTATTTGCCCAATGACCGCCTGCGCTCCCGCGACCGCTTTGCCTACAGCCTGAATCACCGGGCCAGTGTGGACACCGGCGTGACCGCACTACAACCGCTGGGTTTGAACATCAACCTGAACCGCGTCAGCGACAACGACTACTGGCGCGATTTCGGCGGCACTTCGGGCGCCAGCACGCTCAGCCAGCGCCTGCTGCCCAGTGAAGTGGCGGTCAACTTTGCCAGCGGCCCGGTGTCGGGCTTTGTGCGGCAGCTGAAATGGCAAACCCTGCAAGCGGTGGACTCACCCATTGTTCCGCCTTATGACCGTTTGCCGCAAGTCAATGGGCGCTATGTGCGCAATAACTGGCACGGTTTTGACGTTGCGGTGGAGGCTGATCACACGCAGTTCCAGGCCGATGCCCGCTTGACCGGGCAGCCCAATGCGGCGCGCAGCTTCGCGGCCGGGCAGATCAGCTACCCGCTGCTGTCTGAATCGGGCATTTTCCTCACCCCCAAAGTCCAATTCCACGCCACGCGCTACAGCTTTGATACGCCGCTGGCCAATGGCACTACCTCAGCCAACCGGGTACTGCCTACCTTGAGTTTGGACAGCGGCCTGGTCTTTGAGCGTGAGGTCAGCTACTTTGGCCATAGCTACACGCAGACCCTCGAACCCAGGGCGTTTTATGTCTATACGCCCTTTCGCGACCAAAGCCAGCTACCCAATTACGACTCGGCTGCCAACGATTTCAATTTCGCTTCCATCTACAACGAAAACCCGTTCGTTGGCAATGACCGTATCGCCGACAACAACCTGTTCACCCTGGGCGTTACTTCTCGCTTGCTGAATCCGCAAACCGGTGCGGAAACGGCGCGCTTCGCCCTGGCGCAGCGCCTGCGTCTGGATAAACAAAACGTGGTGCTCCCGGGCGATGTCGCGGTAGATGACCGCCTGAGTGACTTGCTGGTCGGCGGCTCGGTGAGTTTCACACCCGCCTGGAGCGGCGATGCGGTGGTGCAATACAACCCTAAAACCGAGCGTTCGGAGCGCTCGGTGCTGAGTGCGCGATACACCCCTGCCAAATACCAGGTCCTGAGCGCGGCCTACCGCTTGCAAAGGGACAGCAGCGAACAACTCGACCTGGCTTGGCAATGGCCACTGGCAAGCATTTTTGGTTCGAAGGCCGCCTCTGTCCCGGTCAAGTCAACGGGCCGCTGGTACACCGTGGGAAGGCTCAACTACAGCCTGCGCGACAGCAAGCTGGTGGATTCGCTGGTGGGTTTTGAGTACGATGGCTGCTGTTATATTGCGCGCGTGGTGCTGGAACGGTTCCAGCGCGGCGGCACCTTGGCCACCAACCGCGTGATGTTTCAGCTGGAGTTCACCGGCTTTTCCCGCCTTGGATCCAACCCGCTCAAAACGCTCAAGGAGAGTGTGCCGAGCTACCAGCCATTGGGGCAGACCGAGGCCTCGCCCAGCCGCTTTGGCAACTATGACTAACGCCGCCCAACGCATGATTTCCTTGTTTTCCAAACCCCGTGCCGCATGATGAATCTACACCGCCCTCGCTTTACTCGCCGCCAGTGGTATGGCCTGCTTTGTTGGGTGGCGCTGGCCCTGCCGCAAACCGGGCCTGCGCAAACTTTGCGTGCGAGCCCGCAGCTGGGGCCTGTGCGCCTGGGCAGCACCGCCGAGCCGATAGCGCAAGCCGGCGATTACATTGTGGCGGTGGTGAATTCCGAACCCATCACCAACCACGAGGTGCGGGCCCAGGCCCTGCGCCTAGAGCAACAGCTCAGCCAGCAAGGCGCGCCGCTGCCGCCGCGCAGCGAGGTCCTCACCAGGGTGCTCGACCGGCTGATTCTGGAGCGCGCGCAACTGCAATTGGCCCGCGAAAGCGGTGTGCGTGCTGAAGACGCGGCCGTGGACCAGGCCGAGCAGGCGGTGGCACGGCAAAACCAAGTCAGCCTGACGGAGTTACGCCGCCGTTTGCTGCTCGACGGTATTTCGGTTGAGAAATTTCGCACGGACTTGCGTGAGCAAATCTTGCTTGGGCGTTTGCGCGAGCGTGAAATTGAAGCACGCGCCCGATTCACCGAGTCCGATCTGGACCAGTTCATCCGCGAGCAACAAGGCAGCAACGACACCGACAATTTAGAACTCAGTCTGGCGCAAATTTTGATTGCTGTGCCAGAGACGGCCAACACCGCCCAAGTCACAGCGTTGGCCGCGCGTGCCAAGCGCGCCCTGGAGCGGGCCCGCGCGGGCGAAGACTTTGCCGCGTTGGCGCGTGAATACTCTGACGCCCCCGAGCGCAATGCCGGCGGCGTGCTCGGCTCCCGCAATGCACGGCGCTTTCCGGAACTGTTTGTGAATGCAGTGGCTGGCCTGCCTGTTGGCGGGCTGACCGAGCCACTGCGCTCAGGCGCTGGCTTTCATGTACTAAAGCTGATCGACAAGCGGCAAGCTGGCGCACCCGGTGTGTCGGTGACGCAAACGCGGGCCCGCCATATTTTGCTGCGCACCGGACCGCAACTCAGCGAGAGCAGTGCGATTGAGCGCTTGGCTGAAATCAAACGCCGGCTGTCATCAGGACAGGCCTTTTTTGCCAATATGGCGCGTGAGTTTTCGCAAGACGGCAGCGCCCAGGCGGGCGGTGACTTGGGCTGGAGCAATCCTGGCCAGTTTGTGCCGGAGTTCGAAGAGGCTTTGAACAGCCTGGCCCTGAACCAGGTCAGCGACCCGGTGGTGTCTCGTTTTGGCGTGCATTTAATCCAGCCGCTGGAGCGGCGCGTTAACACGCTCAGCGAACGCGAGCAGCGTGAGATTGCGCGCGGCCTGCTGCGCGAGAAAAAAGCCGAGGCAGCCTTGGCGGCCTGGGCCCTGGATGTGCGTGGCCGTGCCTACGTGGAGCTGCGCGAGCCGCCGCAATAGTGCCGCAGGTGGGCCGTTTGAACCACATCCCGCGCAAACGGTTTGGCCAGCACTTTCTGGCTGACGCGGCAGTCATAGACGCCATCGTGCAGGCCATAGGCCCTGCGCCTGGCCAGCAAATGATAGAAATAGGCCCCGGTCTGGCGGCCATGACGCAGCCGCTGGTCGAGCGCTTGGGCCACCTCACGGTCATTGAGCTGGACCGCGACTTGGCGCAGCGGCTGCGTCAGCACCCCCAGCTCACCGTGATTGAGTCTGACATATTAAAAGTGCGTCTGGCCAATATTAAATATGCCTGTACCGCTACAGAAAATGAAGCGGCTGGCGTGGCGTCCACCACACCGCGATGGCGCATTGTGGGCAACCTACCTTACAACATTTCTACCCCGATCTTGTTCCATCTGCTGCCGTTTGCCCCTGCCGTGCTTGACCAGCACTTTATGCTGCAACAAGAGGTGGTGGACCGGATGGTTGCTGTGCCAGCGACGGCCGAATACGGCCGCCTGAGTGTGATGCTGCAATGGCGCTACGCGATGGAGAACGTGCTGGCCGTCGCACCCGAGGCCTTCAACCCGCCGCCACGGGTGCGCAGTGCGGTGGTCAGGATGCTGCCGTTAAACACCCCAGCGCCCGTGGACCCCGAATTGCTGTCGGCGCTGGTAAAGGTGGCCTTTAGCCAGCGCCGCAAGTTGCTGCGCCACAGCTTGGGCGTGTGGCTCGCAGAGCGTGCATACGTCGGCAACTTTGATCTAGCCCGCCGCGCGGAAGAAGTGCCGGTTCAGGCCTACCTCGATTTGGCGCTGCAATTGGCCTGTGCGGCCACCGCAAGTCCAGTGGCAATCAAGCCGCGTTCAGCCAATACTGCGCATTGAAGGGGCTGCTCATGCGCAGCGCCAGGGGCGAGACATCCAGCAACTTGTCAGTGGGCATTTTCTCGGCTGTATCGTTGGCCGGCGTAATTTCTATGCCGCTCAAACCAATGGTGGGGGGGGCCTCTTTCGCCCGTTCTGCTTGGCTGGTGTGTGCAGAACGGGCTACAGAAAAGAATAAAAACATCTGAACGGTATTTTTTTCTCAGCCCAGTAATCGGCGGCATCACGAAAGATGTCCAGCAACTGCTCGCGCGCCTCCTTGTCAAATTTGGCGTGCGCCGGAATGTGCTCGAGCACCACCACAAAACCCGGTTGCTGGCCTGATTTGTAGAGCGGGTCGGTCATGCAGTCGTAGAGCGCGTCAAAGTTCTTCCCGAAATGACTGGGGAATGTAAATTGCGCTGCGATCAGGTCGAGCACCTCTTGCTTGGACTGGGCTATCGCCAAGTTAGCATATAAAAAGTGCTGCCCCAAATGTTGGGCTGCGCTTTGCAAATCCTGCACCCTGAAAGCCCGTATCGATTGAACGATATTGGGTCTGACGGTGCGAAGTGTCGTGTCCATCGACTGATCTCTTTCTCGTAACTAAATAATCAAATCTCGAACCATCTAGGGCTCTGGCGCTGCTTGCTTGCCCCCCTGACCGCCTATTTCACAATCTCGCGAAAACTGGCGTAATGATCTGCCGTGTAGTAGCAAACCACAGGCTGGCGTATGGGGCCACCGCACACAATCCGCCTGGCCCCCCTGTGCCGCACCTGCGGCGTCTTCACGGTGTACTCCCTGTAGTAGCCTCTTTTCTGGACTGGAAGCAAGCGCTCACGGTTGCCAAAAATACTGCCGTCTTTATCAAACGGGAATGGCCCGCCTTGAACAATCAGCGCGTAAGTTTCTTGGCCCTCGCGCGGCATGTCTGCACGGGCAATGGTTTGGCCCGCTCCAACCTGTACCGCCCAGAAAAGTCCAAAAAGCACAAAGCTCAAACGGCGTAACAAGTGCTTTTGTCGCCAAAACAGCTTGAATAAGCTGGCTACCGCCGGTAAAGATTGGCTTGCGCTGTCCATTGCCGGTAACCCGTTGTTCCCAAAAGAGCGCCCCTGGGCGCGCCACTGACTTTCAAGCTGCAGGGTGGTTGGCAAACCACACCATGACATGAAAATCCAAGGGTGCAATTGTGACGGAAGTCGCGCTTGTGCGCAAGGCCTTGCCCAAAATTTAGGCAAGTCGGGCGCAAAACCACCGCTCTTCAGATCCAAAAAAGTAAGCGAACACTATCGCCAGTATTGTTACCTGATAGCGTTGGCGTCTGCTACCGTGAGCGCTGTCATATTCACTACGCGCCGTACGGTGGTGCTTGCCGTCAAGATATGCAGAGGACTGGCGGCACCGAGCAAAACCGGCCCAATCGCAATATTGCCGCCCGCTGCCGTTTTGAGCAGGTTGTAGGAAATATTGGCGGCATCGATGTTGGGAAACACCAAGAGGTTGGCGTCACCCGCCAGAGTACTGCCAGGCATGATGGCTTGGCGCTGCTGCGCATCCAGCGCTACATCACCATGCATTTCACCGTCGACTTCCAGCCAGGGCGCGCAGGTGCGGATCAACTCCAGGGCCTGACGCATCTTGACGGCGCTGGGCTGGTTACTTGAACCGAAGTTGGAATGCGACAGCAAAGCGGCTTTGGGCTTGATGCCAAAACGCATCATTTCTTCGGCGGCGAGGGTGGTGATTTCAGCCAATTCGGCCGCTGTAGGGTCGGCATTGATATGGGTGTCGACCAAAAACACCTGCCGGTCAGGCAGCAACAGGCCGTTCATGCAGGCATAGGTACTGACCCCGGCGCGCTTGCCGATGACTTGATCCACATACTGCAAATGCATTGCCGTAGTGCCCCAAGTACCGCAAATCACGCCATCGACCTCACCTTTATGCAGCATCATGGCAGCAATCAGCGTCAGGCGGCGGCGCATTTCAATCTTGGCCATCTGCACCGTGATGCCGCGGCGCTCGGTCATGCGGTGGTAGGTTTGCCAGAAATCTCGGTAGCGGTGGTCTTGCTCGACATTCACGATGTCGTAGTCTTGGCCTTCTTTGAGGCGCAGCCCGAATTTAGCTATGCGCTGCACGATCACCAAAGGGCGGCCAATCAAAGTGGGTCGTGCCAGGCCCTCGTCCACGACGATCTGGCAAGCCCGCAGCACGCGTTCTTCTTCACCCTCCGCATAGGCCACGCGTTTTTTCAAGGCCTTTTTCGCGGCATTGAAAATCGGCTTCATGGTGGTACCCGACGCATAGACAAAACTTTGCAGCTTGTCGCGGTAAGCGTCCATGTCTTTGATGGGGCGCAATGCCACGCCCGAATCAAACGCAGCTTGCGCCACGGCCGGTGCGATTTTCATCATCAGTCGCGGGTCAAACGGCTTGGGAATCAAGTACTCGGGTCCGAACGCCAACTGCTCACCGGCATACGCCGCCGCCACCACCTCGCTTTGTTCGGCCTGCGCCAACTCTGCAATGGCATGGACGGCGGCAATCTCCATTTCCACCGTGATGGTGGAAGCGCCGGCATCCAGCGCCCCCCTGAAAATATAGGGGAAGCACAGCACGTTGTTGACCTGGTTCGGGTAATCGGTGCGGCCCGTGGCCATGATGGCGTCGCGGCGGACGGCGTGAACTTCCTCCGGCAATATTTCGGGGTTGGGATTGGCCAGCGCCAGAATGACCGGGTGCGGCGCCATTTTGGCCACCATCTCGGCCTTTAACACGCCGCCTGCGGACAAGCCCAAAAAGATGTCGGCTCCCTCAATCACCTCGCTTAAAGTGCGGGCAGTGGTGGGTTGGGCAAACGCGATTTTGTCCTCGTCCATCAGCTCGGTGCGACCGCTGTAGACCACGCCCGCCAAGTCTGTGACCCAAATATTCTCGCGCGGTATCCCGAGTTTGACCAACAGGCCAAGGCACGCCAGCGCGGCTGCGCCAGCGCCCGAGGTGACGAGTTTGATTTTTTTCGGGTCTTTGCCAACGACTTTGAGGCCGTTCAGAATTGCCGCGCCGACAACGATGGCCGTGCCGTGCTGGTCGTCGTGAAATACCGGAATCTTCATGCGCTCGCGCAGCTTGCGCTCGACATAGAAACAATCCGGTGCCTTGATGTCTTCCAGGTTGATGCCGCCAAACGTGGGCTCCAGCGCGGCAATGATGTCCACCAGCTTGTCAAGGTCGTGTTTTTCATTGATTTCAATGTCAAACACGTCAATGCCGGCAAACTTCTTGAACAGCACCGCCTTGCCCTCCATCACCGGCTTTGCCGCCAGCGGACCGATGTCACCCAAGCCCAGCACGGCCGTGCCATTGGTGATGACGCCGACCAGGTTGCCGCGTGCGGTGTACTTGAAAGCATTGGCCGGGTCCAGCACGATTTCCTCACAAGGCGCAGCGACACCGGGGGAATAGGCCAGCGACAAATCGTGTTGATTGACGAGTTGCTTGGTGGCGGCAATGGCGGTCTTGCCCGGCACCGGAAACTCATGGTATTCCAGCGCGGCGCGACGCAATTCTTGCTGCTTTTCAGCCCGCAAGGGGTCCGTGGTGGGCGGGCGGGCTGGGGGAATGGCGGTCAAGGCGGTCTCCTGGACAGGGTCTGAACTTTTGGCGGGATTGTAGGGTGCGGGGCTGAAGTGCCCGTGCTGGTAGCCTCGGCGCCGAACCCGCACGCAAGGCTATGGTCAAGGCGCCGGGCGGGATTCATTTGCCGATGCAGAATTTGGAAAAAATAATGCCGAGCAAATCATCGGCACTGAACGCGCCGGTAATCTCGCCCAGCGCGTTATGCGCCAGGCGCAGCTCTTCGGCCAGCAACTCCATGTGCGCCGGCCATTGCCCGCCATGCGAGTCCGCCTGTGCTAGGTGCTGCTGTGCAAGCTCCAGCGCCAGCACGTGGCGGCTGCGCGCTATAAACGCATCTTCACTGGCGGCCTCAGCGCCCGCCAGCTGAAGCAAACTTTGGCGCAAGGCCGCCAGGCCTGCGCCGGTTTGCGCCGAGATCAACAAGCCCGCGTGACCACCTGTCAATGGGCCGGGGGCAGCCAAGAGGTCGGATTTGTTCCAAATATCCAGAATCGGCAGTGTTTTTATGCCATTTCTGGCTATGGCCCTAGTCAAATCTGCGTCTAATGCTATGTATTTTGAATCATGCGCACGGCTTGCATCGTGTAAAAAAACAACGGCGTCAGCAGCCCCTATGGCCGCCCACGTGCGCTCTATGCCGATTCTTTCAACTTCGTCATGCACTTGGTCCAGTGGGCGCAGGCCCGCTGTATCCACCACATGCAGCGGCACGCCTTCGATCTGAATCGATTGCGCGACCTTGTCACGCGTGGTACCCGCCACCGCGCTGACGATCGCCAGCTCAGCGCCGGCCAGCGCATTCAGCAATGAGCTTTTGCCGACATTCGGCTGACCCACCAGCACCACCTGAATACCCTCGCGCAGTAAAGCGCCTTGTTGCGTCCGTTTTTTGAGCGCCGCGAGATCGCCGCGCAAAGCTGCCAGCGGGGCTTGGACGGGAGCAGCGGCGCGCCCGTCCAGGTCTTCTTCGGGGAAATCCAGGTGCGCCTCGACCAGCATGCGCAGGGCGATTAAATCGTCGCTCAGCGCGCCGACGGCGGCCGAAAATGCACCCTGCATTGACCGCGCTGCCGAGCGCGCAGCGGCTTCGGTACTGGCATCGATTAAATCGGCCACCGCCTCGGCTTGTGCCAAATCGAGTTTGCTGTTCAGAAACGCGCGTTCGGTGAATTCGCCAGGGCGCGCCACACGCAGACGGGGGGCCGCCCTGCCAGCCGGGCCAGCGCCATTGCCCGCTTCGATACATCGCGCCAGCAGCAGTTGAAGCACCACCGGACCACCATGGGCCTGCAGCTCCAGCACATCCTCGCCGGTGGCAGAGTTTGGTGCCGGGAAATACAGCGCCAAGCCATGGTCGATAGGCTGGCCCTGCGCATCCAGGAATGGCAGATAGGTGGCTTCGCGCGGCACCAAGGGTCGGCCGCAGACGCCTTCGATTACGCGGCCAAGGTTTTTGCCCGACATCCGCACAATACCAATCGCACCGCGGCCCGGCGCGGTGGCAATCGCGGCGATGGCGTCGGCTCTGTCTTGCACCGTGCTGAAGCCGTCTGGCGGGTTTATTTCCCCAGCACGCCCAACTGCTTGTTGATGAACCACTGCTGGGCGATCGACAAGATATTGTTCGTCAGCCAGTACAGCACCAGACCAGCAGGGAAGAAAAAGAACATCACGCTGAAGATCAGCGGCATGAACCACATCAGCTTGGCCTGCATCGGGTCGGGTGGCGTGGGGTTGAGCCAGGTTTGCAGCATGGTGGTGCCGGTCATCAGCAGCGGCAGCAAAAAGTACGGGTCGGGTGAGGAAAGATCGTGGATCCAACCAATCCAGGGTGCATTGCGCATTTCCACACTGGACAAAAGCACCCAGTAAAGCGCAATAAACACCGGTATTTGAATCAGGATAGGAAAGCAGCCGCCCAGCGGGTTGACTTTTTCTTCCTTGTATATCCGCATCATCTCCTGCTGCATTTCCTGCGGCTTGTCCTTGAGCCGCTCGCGCATTTCCATGATGCGCGGGTTGATGCCCTTCATCTTGCCCATGCTGCGGTAAGCTTGCGCATTCAGCCAGTAAAACGCGGCCTTGAGCATCACCACCAACGCCACGATTGACCAGCCCCAATTGCCCAAATAGCCTTGTACCTTGTCAAGTAACCAGTACAACGGCTTGGCCAAAATCGTAAGCCAGCCGTAGTCTTTGACCAACTCGAAGCCGGGCTCGAGCGACTCCAGGGTCTTTTCAATTTGCGGACCGGCAAACAGCCGCGCATCCACCGTTTTGACCTGGCCTGGTGCGATCTCGCCTGCTGGCGTCACCACCCCGGCTTCATACAGGTTGTCACTGACTTTGCGCATGAAAAACTGCCGCTGCAAGCCGCCGGGCAGCAGCCAAGCGCTGGCGAAGTAATGCTGCACGATCGCAACGTAGCCGTTGTTGGCGCTTTTCTCAAAGCTGGCCTGATTCTTTTCGATCGCGCTGAATTCAACCTTCTCGTATTTCTTCGCGTCGGTGTAGACCGCCGGGCCTGTGAATGTGGCATAGAAAAAAGACTCGCCAGGTGGCTTGTTGCCATCACGAACCAGTTGGAAGTAGACCTGCGGCGACACCGTTTGTGGGCTGACATTGCGTATTTCGTGACTCACTTTGATGTCGTAGGCGCCGCGCGTCAAGCGGTAGATTTTCACCAGACTGACGCCGCCAACAGGTTCAGATTCAAAGCGCAGCGTCAAGCTGTCAGCGCCCTCCGCGAGGGTCCTCTCGCCACTGAAACGCATTGGCGTCCTGTGGGTCGGCAAGCCGCCAGTCGCTCCAATCAACCCCGACTGCGCGAGGTACACCCGCTCTTTGCTTTCGTCAAAAAGCACAAAGTTGCGGGTTTTGTCCTGCATGCTGGCGTGAGCCAGCAGTTCGGCCCCCACCAAGGTGCCGCCCAAAGTGTCAAACGTCAGCTTCAGTACATTGGTGCTCACCACAATACGCTCACCCCCCGGGGAAGGGCTGGCAAGGGCTGCAACGGGCGGCAATTGCACAGCACCGCCACCCGGCAACGGCGTGGGTTGGGTTGTTGCTTGCACCGCCTGCCCCCCCGTGACAGCCGCAGCCGAGGATTTTGCTGCGACTGGTGCCGCGTCAACCGAAGGGACGGCGCTGGTTTGAGAGGCGGGTGCGGGCGAAAACATCGGCTTTTGGCCGTTTTGCACCTGCCATTTGTCCCACAGCAGCACCATGGAAATGCCAAAAATAAACCACAAAACCGTGCGGCGAATATCGTTCATAAAAGCTTTTTGGTGATCTCGGCATGACAAGAAGAAGCCGCTTGCCGAGTAGTGAATAACGCAAACAACGCGGGGGGATGTTGAGGCACCGGGTCCAAGCCGCCATGACACCACGGCTGACAACGCAACAGCCGCGAAGCCGTCAAATAGCTGCCCGCTGCAGCGCCATGCTGCTCCAAGCTGGTCAGGGCATACGCTGAACACGTGGGGGTATATCGGCAACTCGACCCCAGCCATGGGCTGAGCAGCAAACGGTAGGCTTTGACCAAGGCTATCAAGCCCGACTTGATCATGGTAGTGCCACGGGGGGGGAAAGCGCGCCAGCCGCTGAGGCAGCATTGCCATGGCTGGAGCGTCCAAACAAAGCCTCCAGCTCTGCCCTTACCAGTCTTTTGAGCGCTATAGATCCCGCGCTGGGATGATTGGCTGAATCGAAACCGCGCTGCAGTCGCACCACATAGGGCTGCGCTTTCAAGCGATATTGGTAGAGCGCGGCTACGCTGTAAATCTGGCGCTTGACCAAATTCCGCCGGACTGCCCGCTTGGCCCAACGCTTGGGGACCAACGCGCCCAAGTACAAGGTATCTTGGGTAAACAGGGGATGCGATTTGATGTCAGCCAGATGGTGCAACACAAAATGCCCTTGCTTAGTCGACGTCCCAGCCGTCATCACCGCTTGATACTGCGCTCGCGACTTGATCCGCTGCACTGGGCAAGCGCCAAGGTCTGGCAGCCTCAGACCGCCAAACGTTTGCGGCCTTTGGCGCGTCTGGCGTTGATGATGGCGCGGCCTGCGCGGGTTTTCATACGGACAAGAAAGCCGTGGGTGCGGGCGCGGCGGGTTTTGGAGGGCTGGTAAGTGCGTTTCATAATATTCCTTTAGCCTGTCCCTGAATTTCGGGCATGGGCATGCATAGGCAAAGCCTGTAATTATCACAAAATTTGCCAAAGAGGGCAATTTTTGCTTGTTTTGTGTTTGTTCCGCCCATTGCCAACATACCTTAATTCTGTCCCAAAGGCGATGTGGATAAATTCTTGATAAGTTATGATTGATACGCTGAATCCAGCAAAAGTATCCACAGCGACCTCCCCCCACCCATGAGCGAAGACGGCTATTCCAACACACGGCCCTCGGCTCATGATGAAACGAAACAAAGTCTTTGGCAAAGCTGCGTGGACTTGCTCGCGCAGGATTTGCCGGAACAACAGTTCAACACGTGGATTAAACCTCTAAGCGCACAAGTCAGCGATGACTTTTCAAAGATCACCGTCTTGGTTGGCAACCGCTTCAAGCTGGACTGGATTCGCGTCCAATATTCTCAGCAGATCACTGGCTTGCTAGAAAAATTGTATGGCCAGCCAGTCACCGTTGAATTGGCGTTGCTACCAAGAGAAAATTCGCCCAGGCTTTCGCAGCCACAATCGCGCATGGAAATGGCTTCTGCCCCAGAAATGGCAGGCATTGCTGACGATCCTGGCCAAGCACTTTTCAAGAACCGCTTGAATGCCGCCTTGACATTCGACACCTTGGTAGAAGGTACGGCAAACAGGATGGCGCGAGCAGCTGCCCTGCATGTGGCTTCTGTGCCTGGACAACTCTACAACCCCTTGTTTATTTATGGCGGTGTTGGACTTGGGAAAACCCACTTGATGCATGCGGTGGGCAACTACATGCTGGTTGACAGGCCAGATGCAAAAGTGCTGTACATCCATGCTGAGCAATTTGTTTCTGATGTTGTCAAGGCTTATCAAAGAAAAACTTTTGATGAGTTCAAGGAGCGCTATCACTCGCTTGATTTATTACTGATTGATGATGTTCAGTTTTTGGCCAACAAGGACCGCACCCAAGAGGAGTTCTTTAACGCTTTTGAGGCGCTACTCGCGAAAAAATCCCATCTGGTCATGACCAGTGATACTTACCCTAAGGGCTTGCGTGACATACATGACCGCTTGATTTCCCGTTTTGATTCGGGCTTGACAGTGGCAATTGAGCCGCCTGAACTGGAAATGCGGGTCGCTATTTTGATCAAGAAAGCGATTCTGGAGGGCACTGAAATGCCGGAAGAAGTTGCTTTTTTTGTGGCTAAAAATGTCCGCTCTAACGTACGCGAGCTTGAAGGGGCCTTGCGGAAAATTTTGGCTTATTCACGCTTCAACCAAAAAGAAATCTCAATTCAGTTGGCACGGGATGCCTTGCGTGATCTTCTGTCAATTCAAAATCGGCAAATCTCGGTTGAAAACATCCAAAAAACGGTGGCTGATTACTACAAGATCAAAGTGGCCGACATGTATTCCAAAAAACGCCCCGCTAGCATCGCGCGCCCACGTCAGATTGCGATGTACCTTGCCAAAGAACTGACACAAAAAAGCCTTCCTGAAATTGGTGAATTGTTCGGCGGCCGCGACCACACCACGGTCTTGCATGCGCTGCGAAAAATATCCACCGAGCGCCAACAACTGACCGAATTGAACCAGCAACTCCACGTTCTTGAACAAACACTCAAAGGTTAGTTGATCTCTGTTTTCTGCGCACAAAGCTTGTGGATTGATTTGGTATAAGTTGACAGTTATGCACAGAAATTTAGTAAATCTAAAGTTATGCGCATTGAACGCACGTTTCGCAACACACATACAAACAAGCTTTCAAAGCATTCAAGTCCATGATAAAAAAAGAGAAAATGGACTTTTCCACAGAATCATGGCTTGCTTATCTACTACTACTATTTTGAAATAAAGAAATAAGAGAGATTGACATGATCGTCCTGAAAGCATCACAAGACAAAATTCTCGCGCTGTTGCAATCGATTTCCGGCATTGTGGAGCGGCGCCACACACTTCCAATATTGGCTAATGTGCTGGTTCGCAGGGTTGACTCGGGCTTGCAATTCACCACCAGTGATCTTGAAATTCAAATCAGAACTACCGCTGAATTTGAAGGCGATGCAGGCGCTTTTTCTTCGACCGTTGGTGCGCGCAAGCTGATTGACATCTTGCGGACGATGCCTGGCGACCAGACAGTGACGGTTGAGTACAACCAAAATAAATTGCTTTTGAAAGGCGGGAAAAGCCGCTTCACATTGCAAACTTTACCGGCTGATGACTTTCCTCTTGTTCAAGAAGCGCCCAATTTTGGCCCCGTTTTCAGCGTCCCACAAAAGACATTGAAAGAACTGCTGGACCAAGTGGCATTTGCGATGGCAGTGCACGATATCCGTTACTACCTTAATGGAATTTTGTTTGTTGCTGAAGGCAAGCAACTCAGCCTGGTAGCCACCGACGGTCACAGATTGGCATTTTCATCGGTCATGCTGGATGTCGAAGTGCCTCGCCAAGAGGTTATTTTGCCGCGCAAAACGGTGCTGGAGATGCAGCGTTTGCTTAATCAAGCTGAAGGTGCCATTGAAATGCGTTTTGCTGGCAATCAAGCTAAATTCAGCTTTGAGGGTATGGAGTTTGTGACCAAACTGGTTGAGGGCAAGTTTCCAGACTACAACCGTGTCATTCCGAAAAATCATAAAAACCAAATCACTGTAGGACGCCTTGCTTTATTGGCTTCTTTGCAGCGTACGGCGATTTTGACCAGCGAGAAGTTCAAGGGCGTTCGGCTGAACATCGAAACAGGTGTTTTGCGCGTGGCCTCAACGAATGCGGAGCAGGAAGAAGCCGTCGATGAGTTGGACATTGATTACAGTGGCGACGATATTGAAATTGGCTTTAACGTGACCTACCTGATTGATGTATTGGCCAATATGCAGCAAGACATGGTCAGGCTTGAGTTATCGGATGCCAACAGCTCGGTGTTGTTTACGATTCCCGATAACGCAACGTTCAAATATGTGGTTATGCCGATGCGCATTTAATGCGCTATCAAATGACTAACCGCGCAGCAGACAGCAGGATGAGTTCCTTGCCCAAACCAGGTCATCAATGAGCGAAGAAAACACCCAAAAAGAAGATATCTCTGAAAGCGGAAAGTCCAATTTCCAGCCCATCATTGACAGCCAGCAAGCGGGCGCAAGCGATGCTTACGGCGAAGGCGCGATTCAGATCCTGGAAGGGCTGGAAGCGGTACGCAAGCGCCCCGGAATGTATATCGGCGACACCTCGGACGGGACAGGCCTGCATCATCTGGTTTTTGAGGTAGTCGATAACTCGATCGACGAGGCGCTGGCAGGTCACTGCGATGACATCATGGTCACGATTCACAGCGACAACTCAGTGAGCGTAGTTGACAACGGGCGCGGTATTCCTACAGGCATTAAGTTAGACGACAAGCATGAGCCCAAGCGTTCAGCGGCTGAAATTGCGCTCACTGAATTGCATGCTGGCGGTAAATTCAACCAAAATAGCTACAAGGTTTCGGGCGGCTTGCATGGCGTGGGTGTGAGCTGCGTCAACGCACTCAGCAAGATGTTACGCCTGACGGTACGGCGCGACAACAAAGTGCATGTACTAGAGTTTTCCAAAGGCTTTGTACAAAACCGCTTGGTTGAAAGTGTCGGCGGCCTTGATGTCTCCCCAATGCGCATCATGGGAGAGACTGAAAAACGTGGCACCGAGGTTCATTTTTTGCCAGATACCGATATCTTTGTGCAAAACAGCGATTTCCATTACGAAATCCTGAGCAAACGGCTGCGTGAGCTGAGCTTTTTGAACAACGGTGTGCGCATTCGCTTGTCTGACGAGCGCAGCGGTAAAGCTGACGACTTTTCGGGTGCTGGTGGTGTCAAGGGCTTTGTCGAGTTCATCAACAAGGGCAAGGCTGTCCTGCACCCGCATATTTTCCATGCGACTGGGGACCGTCAGAGTGACCAAAACACCAATATTGGTGTTGAAGTGGCAATGCAGTGGAACAGTGGTTACAGCGAACAAGTACTTTGCTTTACCAACAACATCCCCCAGCGCGACGGCGGTACCCATCTGACTGGCTTGCGCGCGGCAATGACGCGTGTGATCAATAAATACATCGACGAATCGGAGTTGGCCAAGAAAGCCAAAGTGGAAGTCACGGGTGACGACATGCGTGAAGGCCTGTGCTGCGTGATGAGTGTCAAAGTGCCCGAGCCCAAATTCTCCAGCCAGACCAAAGACAAGTTGGTTTCGAGTGAGGTGCGCGGTCCCGTGGAAGAAATTGTCTCCAAGTTGCTCACTGATTACTTGCAAGAACGACCCCAGGACGCCAAGATGATTTGCGCCAAGATCATCGAAGCAGCTCGGGCCCGGGAAGCGGCCCGCAAAGCCCGCGACATGACGCGCCGCAAGGGCGTACTCGACGGTATGGGACTGCCCGGAAAATTGGCCGATTGCCAGGAAAAAGACCCGGCCTTGTGCGAGATCTACATTGTCGAAGGCGATTCTGCCGGCGGCTCTGCCAAGCAGGGTCGGGACCGTAAATTCCAAGCGATCTTGCCGTTGCGCGGCAAGATTCTGAATGTCGAAAAAGCACGTTATGAAAAGCTGCTCACCAGCAATGAAATACTGACGCTAATAACAGCCTTGGGTACGGGCATCGGCAAGGCCGGCGGCAGCACCGGTGGCGACGACTTTGATGTCTCCAAGCTGCGCTACCACCGCATCATCATCATGACCGACGCCGACGTGGACGGGGCGCACATTCGCACGCTGTTGCTGACCTTTTTCTACCGCCAGATGCCTGAATTGGTGGAGCGCGGCCACATCTATATTGCCCAACCTCCTTTGTACAAAGTCAAGGTCGGCAAGGAAGAGCAGTACCTGAAAGACGCGTTGGCTCTGGACGGTTTTTTGCTGCGCATCGCACTCAAAGATGCCAGCATTTTCACCGGCGGTGAGGCTGGCAGCACCCTCGCGGGAGAGACCTTGGCCGAGCTGGCGCGCAAGCATCAACTGGCCGAGGCCGTAATCTCGCGCCTGGGCAATTTCATGGACGTTCAGGCGCTGCGCGCCTTGGCCGATGGCGTGGTGCTCAATCTGGATACCCTGGCCGACGCTCTAAGTTGCGCCGACGCATTGCAAACCCAGCTTCAGTTGCTCGGCAGTGGCGCGCGCGTCGCCGCCGAGTTTGATGTACGAACCGACAAGCCCGTACTGCGCATCAGCCGCCAGCACCACGGTAATGTGCGCAGCAGTGTGATCACGCAAGACTTTGTGCATGGCGCTGACTACGCCGCCCTCACCGGTGCTGCCAACACCTTTCGCGGCCTGTTGGGCACTGGCGCGCGCGTCATGCGCGGCGAGGGTGAGCGGCAAAAGAGCGAACGCGTGGGCGACTTCCGCGAGGCTATGCGTTGGCTGATTGTGCAAGCTGAAGGCGCCACTGCGCGCCAGCGCTACAAGGGTCTGGGTGAGATGAACCCCGAGCAGCTCTGGGAAACCACGATGGACCCAGCCGTGCGCCGCCTGTTGCGCGTGCAGATTGACGATGCGATTGAGGCCGACCGCGTCTTCACCATGCTGATGGGCGATGAGGTTGAGCCGCGGCGCGATTTTATTGAAGCCAATGCATTGCGGGCGACAAATGTCGATGTGTAGCCTGCCCCTGCTAAACAAACAGGTTTGACATGCTTATTCTGATTCTTGGCTTGGCGATTTTTCTAGGGGTGCACTCCCTCCGCATTGTGGCGGATGCTTGGCGCGGCCAGCTTATTGCGCGGCATGGCGAGGGTGTGTGGAAGGGCGCTTTCTCATTGCTGTCGTTGCTGGGTTTGGGTCTGATTGTCTGGGGCTACGGCCTGGCGCGTCAGCAACCCATAGTGCTGTGGGTGCCGCCGCAGGGCATGCGTCACGCTGCGGCCTTGCTGACGCTGGTTTCTTTTGTGCTGCTGGCGGCCACCTATGTGCCGGGCAATCGCATCAAGGCGCGCCTGAAGCACCCGATGGTGCTGGCGGTCAAGGTTTGGGCGGTGGCGCATCTTTTGGCCAATGGCAATCTGGCTGATGTGCTGTTGTTTGGCAGTTTTTTACTGTGGGCGGCACTGAGTTTTCAGGCAGCGCGGCAGCGCGACCGCACCTTGCAAATCCAGTACCCACCGGGCCGTCTGGGGCCAACGCTGGTTACGGCACTGGTCGGCAGCGCCGCATGGTTGGCTTTTGCGCTTTGGCTGCACTTGTTGCTCGTTGGCGTCTCACCACTGCGTCAATAGGCACGGCGTTACGCGCGGCCTTGTGTATGCTTGTGCTCAAAGGAGTTAGCCCATGACCCGCCCCATTCTTGACGACGCGTTTATTCACCCTGCTATCCGCGAGCACATTGACCAGCATCAGCGGGCCATCATCCACGAGGTGCAGAAGGCGGCGGCGGCGCATGCGGTGCTGGTGGTTGGCATGGCGATGAACCCTTTTTGCAGCAAGGCGCGCAAACTGCTTGACGAAGCGAATGCACCGCATCACTACCTGGAGTACGGCAGCTATCTCGGCCGGTGGCGTGAACGCAATGGTCTCAAGATGTGGGCCGGCTGGCCGACGTTTCCCATGGTGTTTGTGCGCGGCGTGCTGGTGGGCGGTGCCAACGACCTGCAAAGGCTGATAGCCAGCGGCGAGTTGGCGCAGCGGCTGGCCCAATAGTCTTTTACCTGCTTGGCAGTCTTAGTACTGTCGGCGTTCGGAGGCGGGTGCGATTCAGCTGCGGTAGTTAGGGTCTGCCCGCTCGGCTTTGCGCAGTAACGCGGGCCAGGCAAAGGCGCCGCCCATGCCGCTGGTTTGTACTTTCATGGCCTCTGCCACACCGGCCACAATCGCCGGGTTAACCTGCGTCAGCTCGCCACCTGCCTGTGCGGCAATTTGGATCTGGCAGGTGGTTTCAAAGATGTACATGTGCAAAAACGCATCGGCGATGGTGCGGCCTACAGTGAGCAGGCCGTGGTTGCGCAGCATCAGGTAGTTGGCGGGTCCCAAATCAGTCTGCAGCCGCGGCTTTTCATCGTCGCGGAAGGCCACGCCTTCGTAAGCGTGGTAGGCCAACGAGCCCAGCACAAAGGTCGACTGCTGGCTGATGGGCAGCACGCCGCCCGCCTGTGCACTCACCGCCACGCCCGCGCGGGTGTGGGTGTGCAGGACGCAGCCGGCCTCCTGCCGCGCCTCGTGGACGGCGCTGTGAATCACAAAGCCGGCGGGGTTGACCGGGAAAGGCGAGTCCAGCAGTTTGTTGCACTGCATATCGACCTTGACCAGGCTGGAGGCCGTGATTTCGTCAAACATCAGGCCGTAAGGGTTGATCAGAAACTGGTGCTCACCGCCGCAGACCGATTCGGGCAGTTTGGCGCTGATGTGGGTAAAGACCAGATCACTCCAGCCGTACAAAGCCACCAGCCGGTAGCAAGCTGCGAGGTCGCAGCGCAATTGCCATTCTTCGGCGCTGACCACTTCTTTCAATGAGGCGATGTGCATGGGTGCTCCTTTGGCGGTCCGCGGGTGGCGACCACAAGTTTGAATTGTGGGCGATAGGGCTTGGTCAACGCCAAGGGCCTTTCCCTAGTGGTGGTTTGATGGCAGGCCTGGCTGTGCTGTGCTGCGGCTGCGAAACGTATGAGCGCTATACTTTTAATAGTTTTATGGACAGTATTTACATAGGCTACAGCCCTAAAACACTGTGAAATTCGATGCTCAAGCCTTTTTAAGCGGTTTTAGGCGGTCAGGCGCTCGTTGGCTGGCCTAATGTGTTGGCATGTCTACGCCAGCCCGCGTCATCGGCAAGGGCCGTGCAGGGCGGCTACAATGTACAAAACCCTTCTTTTTGTACAAACATGAGCACGCTTCCCTACACGCTGTCACTCAGCGAGTTTCGCGCCAAGTTGGCCGATACCCTGGACTTGGTCGAGCAAGGCCAGACAGTGCAGATTTTGCGCCATGGCAAACCGGTGGCGCAGGTCCAACCGATGCCTGCGGAGCAGGCCAAAGTGCCGCGCTGGAAGCAGCCGATTTTTGAGCCTCTGAATATCGTTCGGGCCGATGGCAAGACTGGCGCGCAGCTGATCATTGAAGAGCGCGAGAGCGGGTGGTGAACATGCGGATTTTATTTGACACCTCGGCGCTGTACAAGCGCTACAGCGCTGAAGCGGGCCGGGCGCAAGTCATGGCGCTGGGCGAGCAGGCCGACGAAATTTGTGTGGCGGCGCACGGCAAATCCGAGATCGCCTCGGCCCTGAACCGGCAGCGACATGACGGCTTGATCGGCGATGCCGACTACCAGCGCATCATGGCTGTAGTGACGCAGGAATTCTTTGAATTTCACTACCAGGCGCTCGACTCCCGGGTCGAAGCATTGGCGATCGCGGCCATGGAGAAGAGCCACCTGGGTGCCATGGACGCGCTGCATATTGGCAGCGCAAAAGCTGCCGGGGTAGATTTGTTCGTCACGGCTGACAAGCGCCAGGCGCTGGCCGCCGAGGCGGTTGGCCTCAAAACCCAACTGGTGGCGGTTTAATCCCATGGACTACCCGCAAACCTTTGATGTCATCGTTGTCGGCGGCGGCCATGCCGGCACCGAGGCGGCGCTGGCCGCCGCACGCATGGGCTGCAAGACGCTGCTGCTGACGCACAACATTGAAACCCTCGGGCAAATGAGTTGCAACCCGTCGATTGGCGGCATTGGCAAAGGCCACCTCGTGCGCGAGGTGGACGCGCTCGGCGGCGCGATGGCCCTGGCCACCGACGAGGGCGGCATTCAATTCCGCATTCTCAATTCGAGCAAAGGCCCGGCTGTGCGTGCCACTCGGGCGCAGGCTGACCGGGTGCTGTACAAGGCGGCGATTCGCCATCGTCTGGAAAACCAGCCTAATCTGTGGCTGTTTCAGCAAGCGGTGGATGATTTGTTGGTCGAGTCAGACGGCGTGCAGGAGCGGGTAGTGGGGGCGGTGACGCAGGTCGGCATCCGCTTTCGCAGCCGCACGGTGGTGCTGACGGCGGGCACGTTTTTGGATGGAAAGATCCATGTCGGCTTAAACAACTACCAGGCTGGCCGCGCAGGCGATCCGCCTGCACTGTCTCTCAGTGCGCGGCTGAAAGAATTGAAGCTACCGCAAGGGCGGCTCAAAACCGGCACGCCGCCGCGCCTGGACGGACGCACGATTGATTTCTCCAAATGCACCGAGCAACCCGGCGATGGGATGCCGGGAGGCGAGGGCCGTAGCGTCCCGGTCTTCAGCTTCATGGGCACGGCCTCAATGCACCCGCGCCAGGTGCCGTGCTGGATCACGCACACCAATGAGCGCACGCACGACATCATTCGAAGTGGTTTTGACCGCAGCCCGATGTTCACCGGCAAGATTGACGGCATTGGCCCGCGCTATTGCCCCAGCGTGGAGGACAAAATCAACCGCTTTGCGGGCAAGGATAGTCACCAGATTTTTCTGGAACCCGAGGGGTTGACGACACATGAGGTCTACCCCAACGGCATCTCGACCAGCTTGCCGTTTGATGTGCAATACGACTTGGTGCGCAGTATGGCGGGGCTGGAAAACGCCCACATACTGCGCCCCGGCTACGCCATCGAATACGACTACTTTGACCCCCGCGCCTTGAAGGCCAGCTTTGAAACGCAGCAGATTGGCGGGCTGTTTTTCGCCGGGCAAATCAATGGCACTACGGGCTATGAAGAGGCGGCGGCGCAGGGCTTGTTTGCTGGTGTCAATGCCGCCCTCCAATGCCGTGCCTTGGGCGGTCTGCCGAATGACTTTGGTGGGGCCTGGTTGCCACGCCGTGACCAAGCCTACCTTGGCGTGCTGGTTGACGACTTGATCACCAAGGGCGTGACCGAGCCTTACCGCATGTTCACCAGCCGCGCTGAGTTCCGGCTGCAGTTGCGCGAAGACAATGCCGACGCGCGCTTGACCGAGATGGGCTACGCCCTGGGTTTGGTGAGCGATGCGCGCTGGCGTGTTTTTTGCCGCAAGCGCGACTTGGTTTCACGTGAAACTGAGCGCTTGCGCAGCATTTGGGTGAACCCCCAAAACCTCGCCGCTGCCGAAGCTGAGCGGGTCCTGGGCAAAACTATTGAACATGAATACCACTTGGCGGACTTGCTGCGCAGGCCCGATGTCAGCTACAGCAGCCTCATGTCGCTAGCGGGCGGCGCCTATGCGGGAGAGGAAATCCCGGCGCTGGCGACGCAGCCTGAACCGCATCTGAGTTCGGACGTAGTGGCTGAACAGGTTGAAATCGCGATTAAATACGCTGGCTATATTGACCGCCAAATCGGCGAAGTCGAACGGGCGGCTCATTACGAAAACCTGGAATTGCCTGCCGATCTGGATTACCTGCAGATCACCGCATTGAGTATCGAGGTGCGGCAAAAACTGGCCAAGCAGCGCCCGCAAACCTTGGGGCTGGCCTCGCGCATCTCGGGGGTCACACCTGCGGCTATTTCGCTGCTGCTGGTGCACCTGAAGAAGAGCGCTTGGCGGAGTGTCCGTTTGCCTAACGCTGAAAATGCGGCTGCAGTAGATGTCGTCACCTGAGGTCTGGGCTGCGCGTACGGCGGGCGTGGCGGCCAGCGGGCCGACCGTATTTGAGGCAGGCCTGAAAGCGCTCGAATTGCCTCTAACCGACAAACAAGTCCGCCAATGCCAGGAGTTCGCGGAGCTCATCGGCAAATGGAACAAGATTCACAATCTCACCGCCATTGACGACCCGAACCAGATGGTGACGCACCATCTGCTGGACTGCTTGGCCGTTGTGAATCCCTTGCTGCGCCGCGCAGGCTTGGGGCCGCTGCGCGTGTTGGACGTGGGGTCGGGTGCCGGTTTGCCCGGTGCTTTGATCGCTATCGCTTGTCCGCAAATGACCGTCATCTGTGTTGACGCCGTGGCGAAAAAAGCGGCATTCATCCAGCAGGCGGCCGCAGTCTTGCGCTTGACCAATTTAAGCGGCGTTCATGCCAGAGTGGAGCAGTGGCGCGGTGCGCCGGTGGACGTGGTGACCAGTCGGGCTTTTGCCAGCTTGTCCGACATGGTCAAGCTCACAGCGTTTCACGTGAAACCACAGGGCGGGCTGTGGTTGGCCATGAAGGGCAAGCCGCCCCATGACGAGTTGGCTGCGCTCCCGCCAACCGCGGCCTTGCTCGGCATCGAGCCGTTGCAAGTGCCGCAGCTGAATGCAGAGCGCTGCATTATTTGGTTGCAGCCGGTGGCGAGAGAAGGCAGTGCTGCGCGACAATAAGCCCATGAAAATAAGCTCGTTGCGCAAGTGTTGTCTCGCCTCAGTCGTGGGTTTGGCCGGTATTGCGGGCCTCGCGGCGGCCCAAGGCACACAGGCCGCCAAGACCGATATGGCGTCCATCCCGATCAACCTGACGCGTTATGCGGGAACTTGGTACCAGGTTGCGCTCTACCCCAACTCATTTCAAAAGCAATGTCTCAGTGACACCTCGGCCACCTACCGGCCGCTGCCTGCGGCAGGCCGCATCGAAGTCCGTAACCGGTGCCGTGTAGCTGGCGGCGCATTTGACGAAGCGCTGGGTGAGGCCAAGCCGGCTCAGGATGCCAGCCCACTGAATGGCCAGCTCAAAGTGCGCTTTGCGCCGCAGTGGCTGGCGTGGCTGCCCTGGGTGTGGGGCGATTACTGGGTGGTTCACCTAGCGGCCGACTACCGTTATGCCATCGTCAGCGAGCCGCAGCGTGAGTATTTGTGGGTCTTGTCGCGCACCACCCGGCTTGGCGCAGCGGACGAAGCCGCCGTGCGCGCCTTGTTGCCCGCACTGGGTTTTGACATGGCGCGCGTGCAATGGCACCCGCATACCGCCCCTTGAGCTTTTGCCTAAATTACCTGACGCGAAGCAACCCGCATGGCCAAAATCTTTTGTATCGCCAATCAAAAAGGTGGCGTGGGCAAAACCACCACCACCGTTAACCTGGCTGCGGGCCTGGCCAAAATTGGCCAGCGCGTATTAATGGTCGATCTGGACCCGCAGGGCAATGCCACCATGGGCTCGGGTATTGACAAGCGGCAGCTCAAACTCAGCGTGTACGATGTCTTGCTTGAGACGGCCAGCATTGCCGAAGCCCGCGCCATCAGCGACAAGCTGGTGCAGGGCGGCTGCAGCTACCACGTGCTTGGTGCCAACCGCGAGTTGGCGGGTGCCGAGGTGGAACTGGTCGATGTCGAGCGGCGTGAGAAGCGCCTGAAGCAAGCGCTGGATGCGGTGGCCGCCGAGTATGACTTTATTTTGATCGACTGCCCGCCCTCGCTGTCGATGCTCACGCTCAACGGCTTGTGCTCGGCGCACGGCGTGATAGTGCCGATGCAGTGCGAGTACTTTGCGCTGGAAGGGCTGACCGATCTGGTCAACACCATCAAGCAGGTGCATGCCAATCTGAACAAAGAGCTCGCCATTATTGGCCTGCTGCGCGTGATGTTTGACCCGCGCATTACCTTGCAGCAGCAGGTGAGTGACCAGCTCAAGGCGCATTTTGGCGACAAAGTGTTCAACACCGTGATCCCGCGCAACATCCGCTTGGCCGAAGCCCCCAGCTACGGCGTGCCGGGCGTGGTGTTTGACCCGGCGTCCAAAGGTGCTCAGGCGTTTGTTGCTTTTGCGCAGGAGATGACAGAGCGCGTGCAGCAGCCTCAAAACGCCAAAATATAGGCCAAATAGGCTTCTAGCCAATATAAAACTTGCCCAGGGCGCTATCAATATAAAAGCACCCGAGCGGGCTGTCCCGTGCCGCAAGACTTTGAATCGTTTCGCCAGAAAAAGAAAGAACCACCGCCATGGCCACTAAAAAACCCAAAGGCTTAGGCCGCGGACTCGAATCCCTGCTCGGCCCCACCGCCCAGGATGCGGCACCTCCGGCAGAGGGTTTGCGCAGCGACGGCACGCCCTCCAACCTGGCGCTGAGCGCCCTGGTTCCCGGCAAATACCAGCCGCGTACGCGCATGGACGAGGGCGCGCTGTACGAGCTGGCCGAGAGCATCAGGAGCCAGGGCATCATGCAGCCCATACTTGTTCGTCGCTTGAGCGACGAACACTACGAAATCATCGCTGGCGAACGCCGCTACCGCGCCGCCAAGCTGGCGGGGCTCGACAGTGTGCCGGTACTCGTGCGCGACGTGCCCGACGAGTCGGCCGCGGTGATGGCGCTGATCGAAAACATCCAGCGCGAAGACCTGAACCCGCTGGAAGAAGCGCAAGGTCTGCAGCGCCTGGTCAAAGAGTTTGGCCTCACGCATGAGCTGGCTGCGCAAGCCGTGGGTCGCTCGCGCAGTGCCGCCAGCAATCTGCTGCGCCTTTTGAATCTGGCCGAGCCGGTGCAGACGCTGCTGATGGCGGGCGACATTGACATGGGCCATGCCCGCGCTTTGCTGGCACTCGACAAAGCCAGCCAAATCACGGCCGGACACCAGATTAGCGCCAAAAAAATGTCGGTACGCGAGGCCGAGAGTTTGGTGAAAAAACTCAGCGCCGAATTCAACCTGGCCCCGCAAAAACCCACCAAGGAAAAATCCCGTGACCTGCGCCGGGTCGAAGAAGAACTGGCCGATTTGCTCACGGCGGCGGTGGAGATTCGGGTGAAAAAGCGCGTCAAGCGGGCCGGCCGGATGGAGGAAATGGGCGAGCTGGCGATCGCTTTTGGCTCGCTCGATGAAGTCAACGGCTTGATCGAGCGGTTGCGCAGCGCAGCGTTGCGTTAAACGACAGCGCTCACCAAACCTCAGACGCCCCAAACTCCCCGGCGGGTAGGCTTCACATATTGCGGCACAGCGCTGACGCGACTACCAGCTAAAAATCTTCCCCGGATTCATGATGTTGTGCGGGTCCAGCGCCTGCTTGACGGCGCGCATCATGGCCACCGCGCCGCTACCGGCTTCTTCGATTAAGAAGCCCATTTTGTGCAGGCCAATGCCGTGTTCGCCGGTGCAGGTGCCGCCTAGGCGCAGCGCGCGTTGCACCAGCGTGTGGTTGAGCTGCTCGGCCAGTTCGCGCTCGGCGTTGCTGGCTGGGTCAATCAGATACGCCACATGAAAATTGCCGTCGCCGACATGGCCGACGATGAAATAGGCCAGCCCCGAAGCTTCGGCTTCGTCAATCGTCTCCAGCAGGCAATCGGCCAGGCGCGAGATCGGCACGCAGGTGTCGGTGGTGATGGCGCGGCAGCCCGGCTTGCCCTGCAAGCCCGACAAAAACGCCCGGTGCCGCGCCGCCCACAGTTTGGTGCGCGCTTCGGGTGTGGCGGCCCACTCAAAATCCTGCCCGCCCTGCTCGGCGGCAATGGCCTGCACCGCCTCCACCTGTTCTTGCACGCCTGCGGGCGAGCCGTGAAACTCCATCAGCAACATCGCGCCTTCGCGCAGGCCCAGGTGGTCGCAGCGGTTCACGGCGCGCACGGCATGCACATCGAGCAGCTCGCAGCGCGCAATCGGCACGCCCATTTGAATGGTCTGGATGGTGCAGCGCACGGCGGCCGCTATGCTGGGGAAAGCGCAAGTCGCGGCCATCACGGCTTCGGGCAGCGGGTAGAGCCTCAGCGTGACTTCGGTGATGACGCCCAACGTGCCTTCGCTGCCGACCAAGAGGCGCGTCAGGTCGTAGCCGGCGCTGGATTTTTTGGCGCGGGTGCCGGTGCGAATCACCTCACCGCTGGCGGTGACCACCTCCAGCGCCAGCACGTTCTCGCGCATGGTGCCGTAGCGCACGGCATTCGTGCCGCTGGCGCGGGTGGCAGCCATGCCGCCGATCGAAGCGTCGGCGCCGGGGTCGATCGGGAAGAACAGGCCGCTGTCTTTAATCGCGTCGTTGAGCTGCTTGCGCGTGATGCCGGGCTGCACTGTTACCGTCAAATCATCGGCATGCAGCGCCAGCAGCTGGTTCATGCCGCTCACGTCGATGCTGATGCCGCCTTGCACCGCCAGCAAATGCCCCTCCAGCGATGAGCCCACGCCAAACGGAATGACCGGCACGCGGTGTGCGGCTGCGAGCGTGACAGCGGCAGCCACCTCGGCGGTGCTGTGCGCAAACACAACGGCCGCTGGCGGCGGCGCATCCAGTGGCGACTCGTCGCGGCCATGCTGCTGGCGTACCGCCAGCGCGGTCGAGCAGCGCTCGCTGAAGCGTGCCTTGAGCGCGTCGAGCAGGGCGGGCGGGGTCTCGCGCGGCGAGACATCGGGCAAAAAATGCTGGGGCGTGGTGGGCGCATTCATGGCGTGGTCTCCTTGATTTCAGGCCAGTTTACGACTTGCCGCACAGCAACGCAGAGGCCTTGCCGCACAATAGAAAAATCTACAGCGCAAGGACTACTTCATGGGACAACGCCTCACACAAATAGCCACCCGCACCGGCGACGACGGCACCACCGGCCTGGGCGACGGCGCGCGGGTGCGCAAAGACGCGCTGCGGGTGCACGCCATGGGCGATGTGGACGAACTCAACTCGAACATCGGTGTGCTGCTGTGCGAGGACATGCCCGCGGGCCTGCGCAACTTGCTGGTGGAGATTCAGCACCAGCTTTTCAACCTGGGCGGCGAGCTGTCGATCCCCGGCTTTGAACTGCTCAAGCCCGAGGCGGTGCTGGCGCTTGACCAGGCGCTGGCCGAGCACAACGCCGCGCTGCCCAAGCTGCAGGAATTCATCTTGCCCGCAGGCACCCGCGCTGCGTCGCTGGCGCACGTCTGCCGCACGGTCGCCCGCCGCGCCGAACGCGCCGTGGTGGCCCTGGGTGCCGCAGAGCCTTTGAAAGACACGCCGCGCCAGTACCTGAACCGCCTCTCCGATCTGTTGTTTGTGCTGGCCCGCGTGCTCAACCGCTACCGGCCCGACGGCTCTTCTGGTGACGATGTGTACTGGCGCAGCGAGCGGCTTGCGCGAGATGCTGCAGAGTGAACGAGCGGCTTGCGCGAGATGCCTCAGAGTGAGCGAGCGGCTTGCGCGAGGCGCCTCAGAGTAACTGAGTCGCTTGCACAAGCGATTTTTGCTTCCAAAAGAAGAGCAATTGGTGCAATAAATACCTTGGCTAGCGGCTGATTTGACTTAAATCAGCGCGGTAATTGCGCCCAATCGGCCACTTGCAGCCGAGCCAGCACCCGCCAGCGCCTGCCCTCGGGCTGGAGTACCGCCGCCTCGCCTTCGGCCAGGTGCGGCGCACCGGCTACCGAGCGGAAGGGAATGCCGTGGCCGACGATGAAGCGGTTGCCGGGTACGTTGCTGCCGCCAGAGGCCGCTGGTGCAGTCGCCATCCAGGTCTTGAGTTCCGCATAGTCGCTGCCGCCAAAATTCAGGCCGCCCGCACCGCCGGTACTGCCGGTGGCGGCGGGCCCGGCTTGCGCTTCGCGCAGGGCGGCGCGGGGGCTGACGGCGGCCTTGCCAAAGCTGCGCTCGGCATGGTCCATGGTGCGGCACATCGGGCTGGCCAGTACCTCGGCCACGGGCAGCGCCAGGCGGCGAATTTCTTTGCCAATCGCCTCGGCGTCCTGCCGGCCTTGCGCGGAGAGCAGCCGCTGGTTGGCGCAGTCGCTGTAGCCCGTGCTGGCGCTGTCGGTTTGCGAAAAGTCGGTGGCGGTGTGGCGAAAGTACACCACCAGGCCACCCGCCCGCAAAGCCTTGACCAGCGCCGCACCTGACAGTGCCGCGCCTGGCGCTGGCGCTGAATCGGCCGCATTTGCAAGGGTGCTGGCCGGTGCAGCGGGTGTTTGTGCACCGGTGCTTGGCGCGAAAAAGAACACTATCGCCAAGGTAGCGGCAAACGGTGCCTTGATGGCGCGCGGGCTGAAAAGTGGCGGGCAAGGTGTGGGCATAGCGGCGTCCGATCCATAAAAACCGTAGCCTAGCTGCAGTGCGGAGGCCCCCACATGCGCTGGGTTATCGGCTGTCCGGGGCATCAGGCGGCGGAGCTTATGGGCGGCTATGGCGCGTTTTGCAGCATCGCCATCGTCAGCCGCGAGACGCAGGTGAGTTGTCCGGCGTCATTGTGCAAATCAATCTGCCAGACCTGCGTGCTGCGGCCGATGTGCACGGGCCGGGCGGTGCCGGTGACCCAGCCGCTGGACGTGGCGCGCAAGTGGTTGGCGTTGATGTCCAGCCCCACCGCGCGCCAGCCGTCTTTCGCGCAGTACGCCGCGCCACACGAGCCCAAGGTTTCGGCCAGCACCACGCTGATGCCGCCGTGCAAGATGCCGTAGGGCTGCTTGGTGCGGGCATCCACCGGCACGCGGCCGCGGATGAAGTCGCTACCAACTTCCAAAAACTCCAGCCCCAAGTGCTCGGCCGCGGTGCCCTTGTGGATGCCGGCCAGGATGTCCACTGAAATCGCTTGGGTCCAGATAGGTGTTGTACGGGATGTGGTCATGGTGTGGGGCGCGCAAAATGAAGTCTGCTTATTATCAATTTCCGCGTGCTGGCCGCGCGCACTTGCCCATGACCCGCCCATCCGCTGCGACATTGCCCCCGCCCTACATCCCGCAAATCCGCCTCTACCAAGATTGGCTGGGTGCCCAGCGCGGCCTGCACTTTGGCGATTACGAAGCCTTGCGCCAGTGGTCGATCACAGAGCTGGACGCCTTCTGGCAAAGCATCTGGGATTACTTTGACGTGCACTCCAGCAGCCCGCACCGCGCCGCGCTGGCGGTCAACCGCATGCCGGGCGCGGTGTGGTTTCCCGGTGCGCAAGTCAACTACGCGCAGCAGGTGTTTCGGCATGTGGCGGCGGCCGATGCCGCCGGCATGCCCGCCCTCATCAGCCGCAACGAGCGCGGCCACCACCGCGAACTGGGCTGGCGTGAATTGCGCCAGCAAGTCGCCTCGCTGGCGCTGCATTTGCAGGCGCAGGGCGTGCAGCCGGGAGACCGGGTGGCGGCGTACTTGCCGAATATTCCCGAGGCCATGACGGCGTTTTTGGCGGTGGTCAGCATTGGCGTCATCTGGAGCATTTGCGCCCCCGACATGGGCACGGCAGCGGTGCTGGACCGCTTTGCGCAGATAGCGCCCAAGGTGCTGATTGCGTGCACTGGCGTGACGTATGGCGGCAAGGACGTGGACCGCAGCCAGGTCGTGCGCGAACTGCGGCAGGGCTTGCCCAGCGTGCAGCACACCGTGCTGTACCGTCAGAACACGCCTGCGGATGCGCCAGAAGTTGATCCTGATTTAATAGCATCGTGTGCAGACTTTACCCTGGCTAGCAGCCAAAACGATCTAAAAACAGCGGCGTTTGAGCCACTTTGGCTGCCTTTTGACCATCCGCTGTGGATCGTGTATTCCAGCGGCACCACCGGCCTGCCCAAAGCCATCGTGCACGGTCACGGCGGCACGGTGCTGGTGGCGCTGGCGCTGAAAGTCCTGCACAACGACATCGGCTGCAGCTACGCGCCCAACACCTGGGGTGAGCGCTACCACTGGTACAGCTCGACCGGCTGGGTCATGTGGAATGCGCAACTCAGCGGGCTGCTGAACGGCACCACCTGCTGCATTTTTGACGGCAACCCCGGCGGCTCAAAAGAGCGCCCGGACTGGACGGGACTTTGGCGCTTTGCCCAAGAGACCGGCGTGACATTCTTTGGCGCGGGCGCGGCGTTTTATGCCAACTGCATGAAGGCCGCAGTAGATTTGCGCACGTGTGGCGACTTGTCAAAAATCCGCGCGCTGGGCAGTACCGGCTCGCCGCTGTCTGAAGACGTGCAGCGCTGGGGCAGTGCGCAGTTTGCCGCTATCGCCACGGCTGACATGCAGCGCGATATCTGGTGGTGCAACCTCTCGGGCGGCACCGACTTTGCCGGCGCTTTCATCGGTGGCCACCGCGAGCTGCCGCAGGTGCCGGGGCAAATGCAGTGCCGCCTGCTGGGCTGTGCGGTCGAGGCCTGGAATGAGCAGGGCGAGCCGGTGGCGGACCAGGTCGGCGAGCTGGTGTGCACCCAGCCGATCCCGTCGATGCCCTTGTTCCTGTGGGGTGACGCGGGCGATCGGCGCTACCTGTCGAGTTACTTTGACAGCTACCCCGAGGGCCACGGCCGCAGCGGCGCGGTGCCAGGACAAGCGCCAGGGCTGGGCTACGTCTGGCGACACGGCGACTGGCTGAAAGTCTTGCCCGGCGGTGGCTGCATTATTTATGGCCGCTCGGACGCCACCATCAATCGCCACGGCTTGCGCATGGGCACCAGCGAGATTTACCGCGCAGTTGAAGCCCTGCCCGAGGTGCTGGACTCGATGGTGGTGGACCTCGAATACCTGGGCCGCGAGAGTGAGATGCCGCTGTTTGTGGTGCTGCGCACGGGGCTGACGCTGGACGACGCGCTGAAAGCCCGCATCAACGACGCCATAAAAACCGCGCTGTCACCCCGCTTTGTGCCCAATGGCATCTTCCAGGTGGAGGGCATTCCGCGCACCCTGAGCGGAAAAAAGCAGGAATTGCCGATCAAGAAGCTGCTGCTGGGCCAGCCGCTGGAGAAAGTGCTCAACCCCGACGCCATGGCCAACCCGCAGTCCTTGCAGTGGTTCGTGAATTTTGCACAGCAGCGGCGCAAATAGGATGAATTTGTTGATGCAAGCCTGCCAAAGGCATTAACTTGAGCAAAATCGCGCAGAATGAGGACGTAACCGTCTGTAATCCCAATTTTCATTGCGCATCAACGTTTGTGGCCTTCACCCTTCCTACTGGCCGCTCTGGCCAGCTGAACACCGCGTTTTGCCTGCGCTGCTGGCGTTGGGCGTGGGTGTGCACGGCGTTACTGATGTTTTCGGGGTTGGCGCAGGCACAACTGTTTCTGAACGTTAACAAGTCGTTCAACCCCATCAGTGTCGGCGTGGGCCGCACCTCGTCGCTCGTCATCACGTTTGCCAACACCAACCCGACCACGTCGGCCACCGCGCTCTCCGGCACCGATACCTTGCCGACTGGCGCGGCGTATGTGAGTGCTGGCTCAGCCACTTGCGGCATTGTTCCCGTGGTCGGCTCGCTCTTTACCGGCGGCGGCACGCTGACCTGGTCGGGCGGAACGGTGCCGCCCAATTCGGTCTGCACCATCACCGCCATCGTGACGCCGCTGGTGGTTGGTGCCTCGGTCAACACGATTCCGATCAACAACGTCAGCGCCATGATTGGCACCAACACGGTGGCGGCATTTACCGCGACGCAAGCCACGCTCAGCGGCACCGGCACGTTTGCGCCGCTGACGGGCAGCAAAACGGTCTCAAACGCCGTGATTCACGGCGGCGGCACCCGCAGCTACACCGTCAACCTGACCAATCCCAACGCGATACCGCTCACGGGCCTGGCCTTTACCGATGTGCTGGACACGGATTTGCAGGTGGCGGTGCCGGGCGGCGTCAGCAGCAACAGTTGCGGCGGCGCGGTCACCGACAGCGGTGGCGGCGCGCTGGGGGACGGGGACTTGGGTATCCGGCTCACCGGCGGCACACTGGCGGCGAGCGGCAGTTGTTCGGTCACTTTTGTGATCCGCACCGCCAACACCACCACGCCGCAGACCCAAAACGGCCAGAACAACACCATTGCCATCGGCTCGGTGACCACGGCGCAAGGCATCAGCAACGCCGCGGAGCTGACTGTCGGCATCCGTATCGAGCGCGGCGTCGCGGTGGCCAAGGCTTTTGCGCCGGCCACCATCATCACCGGCGGCACCTCGCTGTTGACCATCTCGATCAGCAATTTCAACCTGGCCAGCATCGCCAATGCGGGCTTGACCGACACCTTTCCGGTCAACGTCACCGGCGTCACTCTGGGTAGCGTCACCGCCGCCACCTGCGGCGCGCCGACGGTGAGCGTCACGGGGCCGCGCGTGGTGGTGAGCAATGCGACGCTGGCCGGCGCGCCGAATCCAGACGCCAATGGGGCCAGCGTCTGCAACATTTCAGCGGTGGTGACGTCGGCGGTTGCGGGGGTCTATCCCAACACCATCCCGGCGGGCTCATTTACCGGCGGCTTCACCTATGGGGCGGCGAATCAGAATCTCACCGTCAACAACCCGCCCGCCTCGATTGGCGGCGCCAAAAACTTCGTGCCCGGCAACATTCCGCAAGACGGCACCTCGCTGCTGACGCTGACGCTCACCAACTCGGGTGCCACCGCCGCCAGCAACACTGCGTTCACCGACAACCTGCTCACCATGGGCGGCAGCATCACGGTTGCGCTGACCCCTTTGCCCACCAACAGCTGCGGCGGCACCTTGACCGCCACGCCGGGCGGCACCAGCTTCAGCCTGGTGGGCGGCACCATTCCGGCGGCCAGCAACTGCGTCATTACGGTGCCCGTGGTCGCGGCGAGCAATGCCGCCACTGGCGGGCGGACCAACAGCATTCCGGCAGGCTCGGTCTCCACCAGCCTGGGTACCAACTCAGCCGTCATCAACGGCGTGCTCACCATCAACGCCGACATCAATGCCGCCAAGGTGTTTGCGCCCAATTCGGTGCCGCAGACGGGCAGCTCGGTGCTGACCATTACGCTCAGCAATGCTGCAGGCGGGCCGAACGCCGCCATCACCTCGTTTACCGACAGCCTGGCCACGGCGGGTGCGGGCATCACCATCCGCGCCGCGCCTGCGCCGACCAACACCTGCGGCGGCACACTCAGTGCAGTGGCGGGCAGCACCACAATTTCGCTGACAGGCGGCGTCATCACTGCGGGCGGCAACTGCCAGCTCACCATTCCCGTGGACATAGCCGCCAATGCAGTGGCGGGTGCGCGCACCAACACCATCAATGCCGGCGCTCTGGTGACCGACCAGGGCAACAACCCCAACAACGCCACCGCCAACATCACCATCGTCAATGCGCTGACGATCAGCAAGGCCTACAACCCGGCCACCGTCGGGCCTTCTCAAGTTTCCCGGCTGACGGTGACGATTGCCCACGCCGCTGGCGCAGTGGCTTTTTCTGGCATGGCGGTCACCGACACGCTGCCCGCAGGCCACACCGTGGCCAACCCGGCGAATGTGTTCAACATTTGCGGCGGCACCGTCACCGCCAATCCCGGCAGCGCGACTTTTGCCCTGGCCGGTGGCGGCCTGCCCGAAGGGGCGAGTACCTGCACCTTTGCGGTGAATATCCAGTCGCCCGCTGGTACCGGCACGGTGGCCAACACCATCCCGATTGGCAGTGTCACCACCACCCAGGGTGTGACCAATGCGGCGGCCGCCACGGCCAACCTGACGCGTTCCGCCGGCTTGCCGGTGACCTTGAACAAGAACTTCACGCCGCCCAACATCACTGGCGGTGCCAGTTCGGTCTTGCTGGTGTCGATCAGCAACCCCAACGCGTTTCCTTTGACCAATGTGGCCTTGTCCGACCGCATGCCGGCCGGCATGACGGTGTTTGGCATACCGAATGCCAGTACCACCTGCGCGGGCGGCGCGGTGGTGGCGGTGGCGGGTTCCAACACCTTCAGTTTGAACAGCGCCACGGTGCCCGCCAGCGGTGCCTGTACTTTTCAGGCGAATGTGACCAGTGTGGTGGGCGGCAATTCGATCAACACCATCCCCGTGGGCACGCTCACCAGTGCGCAAAGTGTCACCAATGACAACAGCCCCTCAGCGACTTTGCAAGTGCTGTTCAACTTGAATGTGGGCAAGGCGTTCTTGCCGGTGGTGACGCAAGCCGGCCTGACCAGCACCCTGATTGTCACGGTGTACAACTCCAATACCGCGACCATTGCCGGCTTTGTGACGGCCAGCGTGGTGGACATCTTGCCGGCGGGACCACCTGGTTTGGAGATTGCCAATGCCACCTCGTCAACCACGTGCGGCGGCACCGTGGTCGACAGCAATGGCGGGGCGCTCGGTGCGGGCGATCTCGGTTTCAGACTCAACGGCGGCTCCTTTGGGGCCTCTTCGCAGTGCGACATCACAGTGCAAGTGCGGACGGTTCCTGCAGGCAGCACCGGCAGTTTTGTCAACACCATCCCGGCCAGTACGGTACGAACCAATGTGGGTGCCACCAACCCCACGCCGGCGGTGGCGACCGTCACCTTTGTCGCCAACCCGACGCTGCTCAAAGCGTTCAACCCGGTCTCTGTCATCCCGGGTGCGCTCAGTACCTTGACCTTCACCTTGGGCAACCCCAATGCGGCGGCCTTGTTCCCTGGTGGCCTCAGCAATGCCAGCTACACCGACACCTTGCCGGCCGGGCTGAGTATTTTTGCGCCCGGCCCCGCCACGGGTACCTGTGCGGGTGCAGGCAGCAACAATTTCAGTGCCGGGCAAACCACCTTGGCTTTCAGCGGCCTGACGATTGCGCCAGCGTCGAACTGCACCGTGGCGGTGGTGGTGACCGCTGCCACCACCGGAGTACGCGTCAACACGGTGACCGGACTGGTCAGCACGCAAACGCCGTCGCCGAGCACGCCGGTCAGCACCGCCACACTGACGGCATTGACAGCGCCGAGCATCAGCAAATTTTTCAGCCCGTCGTCGATCCAGTCCAGCGGTACCGGCACGGCGGTGCTGACGATTGTGGTGACCAACCCGAATGCCACCCCGGTGCTCTTGGCCACGCCGGGGCTGCAAGATGTCTTTCCCACCAGCCCAGGAGCGATGGTGGTGGGCGCTGTGCCTGCCGCCACCTCATGTGCGGGGGCCGCCATCGTGGACAGCGGCGGCGGCGGCCTGGCCGTCAATGACGTCGGCATCCGCTTGAATGGGGGGACGGTGCCGGCCAACGGCAGTTGCACCTTGACAGTGACGGTGTTGGTGCCATTGCCGGGCACGTATTTCAACAGCTCCAACGTGGTGACCAGTACCAATGCCGGCATCAGCGCGTTGGGGGCCACCGCCAATTTCACCGTGACGCCGGTGGCTAACCTCACGGTGACCAAGACCAATGGCCTCACCACGCTGGCAGCCGGTAGCACGGTCGGCTACACCCTGACCTTCACCAACAACGGCCCAGCCGATGCCACCGGAGCCAATGTGCGCGACATCCCGCCGCCGGCTGGGCTGGACTGCACGCTGGGCCTGACCTGCAACGCCACAGGCGGCGCGAGCTGTCCTTCGCTGAATATCCCGATATTCATCACCACGGGCCTGAACCTGCCGACCTTTCCCAGCGGCGGGCAGGTGACATTTAACCTGGTCTGTCTGGTCACCGCGACCGGCTTCTAGCGGCGCTGGCCAGTTGCGGCGTGCGGTTTGGGTGCGTGGCTTGCACCGCCTTCTACAAAGGGTGTTCGGTATAAAAATTGCCGCCGTGAAACAGCAGTGGCGAGGCCTGCGCCGAGTGCGCGCAATGCAGCACTTCCCCGACAAAAATCACATGGTCGCCTTCGGTGTAGCGGCTGCGGTTGGCGCATTCAAAATGCGCGGCGGCACCTTGAATCAGTGGCGCTCCGCAGACGCCGGGTACGGCGTCTACATCAACCCAGCGCTCGCCTTTGGCACTGGCAAAGCGCAGCGCCAGCGCTTTTTGGTCGGCTGCCAGCACGCTGATGGCGTAATGAGAGGCAGCAGAAAAATCGCCCAGTGAGCGCGCCGAACGCGCCAGGCTCCACAGCACCAGCGGCGGCGCGAGCGAAACCGAGTTGAACGAGTTGACTGTCAGGCCCAGCCACGCGCCTGCCGCGTTGCGGGCGGTGACAATAGTGACGCCGGTGGCAAACATGGCCAGCGCGGCGCGAAAGGCCGGGCGGCCTGGGCCATCCGCTTCCGCCAGGACAGGCGCTGTCCCGGTAAAAGTGGGCAATGGGTTCATGGCTTTGGGTGGGGCGGGGGCAGTGTGCATGGGTGGGCTGAGTCTGCCATATCTGGCGCTATTCGGTGGTTGGTGGTGGCCAAAAAACAAGGGCGGTGGCGCAGGTGCAGCGGTGGAGACAGACAAGCAAAGGGTGGGCAACTGGGCGGCGGCGGGTGTTTGCCGCCTTGGGGCATGCGGCGCTCGGTGCGATGTTCTGCGGGTTGGCCCCTGTGCTGGCCACGACCCCGTGCGTGGAGTTTGCCAGGACGCTGCCCAATGTCAGCCAAAGCCTTTGCACACTTGCCGGCTTGCAGCGCGGCACAGGCCTTTCGGTGCAGCAGCGGCCGCTGTGGCTGCGAGAGTTGCCGCCTGCCGACCGCACCAGCCCACCCGTGCTGAAAGTGCTGGTGGTGGGTGCCATCCATGGTGATGAGCTGTCGTCGGCGTCGCTGGCTTTGCATTGGCTGCGCCAGGCCCAGCAAAGCGCCGAAGGCGGGGTGCAGCGGGTGCACTGGTTGTTTATCCCTGCGCTCAACCCCGACGGCTTGATGGCGCAGCCGCCCCGGCGTGTCAATGCGCGCGGGGTCGATTTGAACCGCAACTTTCCCACCCGAAACTGGCACCGCGATGCGCGCCTGTATTGGGAAAAACGCACCCGCAAAGACCCGCGCCGCTGGCCAGGGAAAATGCCGCTGTCGGAGCCTGAGTCGGCCTTTTTGCATGCAGAGATTGGCCGCTTCAAACCGAATTTGATTGTCAGTATCCACGCGCCATACGGCGTGCTCGACTTTGATGGTCCTGTGAGCAGCGCACTGGCACCACCGCAGCGTTTGGGGCGGCTGTACCTGGACCAAGTGGGTATTTTCCCTGGCTCACTGGGCAATTACGGCGGCCTGCACCAGGGGGTGCCAGTGGTCACCGTCGAATTGCCCAGCGCCCTGCGCACCCCGCTGGAGTCAGAAATGCAGCAGATGTGGCTTGATTTGATTCGCTGGATGACTGAGCGATTGCTTACATCGCCCTTGGCAATGCCGCGTGGTGCAGAAAACACAACCGCGCGGTAGCAAAATAACCGAGGCGCCTATTTTCTGCACGGCGCGGCTAAAATATGACCATGAATCACGCTTGCAGTATCAAACTCTCATTTAAAAAGCAAATGCTGCAAACCCGTGAGGACGCGATTGTCCGCACCGTGCACCGCCTGCTGTGCGAGAAAGGCTTTGAAGCCATGACGGTCGATGAAGTCGCCGCCGGCGTCGGCATCGCCAAGGCCAGCCTGTACAAGCACTTTCCCAGCAAGGAAGACTTGGCCGCTGCGGCGATGGTGGGCGTGATGCAGCAAGCGCAGGCGTTTGTGCGCGCGCTGCCAGAAGGCGATGCAGCGCTGGAAAAATTGAAACAAGTGACCCGCTGGACCCTGGAGCTGCAGCTTGCGGGCGGCATGCCGACCTTGCCGAGCCACAACTCGTCACTGCGCGCGGTACTCATGGCCAGCAAGGACTACATGGACGGCCTGATGGAGGTCAGCGACGTGCTCGGCGGCTGGATCGAGCAGGCGCAGGCGGCGGGCCAGATCAACCCGCAGTTGCCCGCCATTGCCGTGCTCTACACCTTGTTCGCCCGTGCCTGCGATCCGGTGCTGGAGTTTTTGAAGCTCGGCGGCCAGCACAGTGACACTCAAATCGTTGACATGGTCATGGCGACGTGTTTTGACGGCTTGGCGGCGCGCTTGGCGCATCCCGCGGCATTACAGCCCGAACATGTGCATCCGCCCGAGGAGTCGCTGGCATTGCAGGGCACAAGCCAATAATCCCGAAACCATTCTAAATTGATAGCAGTACCGGCAGTATTTATATTGGCTAGGACTAGATTTCAATACAAAAATCGGGTTTGAAGGCCTTTTGCTCACCCTTGGCGGCATAGCCCATCGGGTTGGCCACCACCCGGCAGCCGCCTGAGGTGTAGTCGCTGGGCGAGTGCAAATGGCCGTGCAGCCACACGTTGGCTAGTGGCAACAAGGCGTCCAGCGCGTTGCAAAAACCGGCGGTGCCGGGGTTGTGGCCGTAGCGCGGGTCGGCGCTGCGCAGGCTGGGGGCGAAGTGGGTGATGACCACGGTGGCGCCCTCGAACGGCTCGGCCAGCGCTTGCGCCAGCCACGCTTGGCACGTCAGCGCCAATGCCCGAACCTGTTCTGCCAGCAGCGGCTGTCCCGACAAGGTGCCGCCTGTGGTTCGCAGGTAAAAATTGGCGGCACGAAAGGCCTTTTCCCGCGCCTTGAGTTGCTGCGCCAGTGCCTGGGGTGCGCTGGCCGAGGCCGGTGCCAGCGCGTCGAAATCGCTCCACAGCGTGGTGCCGACAAAGCGCACCCCTTGGAACACCCAGACTTCACGCTCCAACCAAATCAAGCCCCAACGGGCGCAAGCTTGCCGAAGCCGGGCGTGTGCGGTGTCGAAGTCGAGCGCGTCGTATTCGTGGTTGCCGGGCACAAAAACCACGGGCGTGGGCCAAGCCGCCCCGCCCTGGCTGCGTGGCAAGGGTGAAAAGCGCGCCAGACCAAAGTCGCTGTCCGTGAGTTGTGACTTTTCTTGGTAGGAGCCAATGTCCCCGGCGAGCACCAGCACATCGGCTCCTGCAGCGGATTGCGGCACAAAGTGGGGGTGTGATTCCAGGTGCAAATCAGACAGGAGCTGGATTTTCATGGCAACCGAAGCTTATGAAGTAGGCGCGCTGGTGTGATCTGCGCGAGGCTATGTCCGGCAGCAGCAACCTGCATAACCAAACGGCATCCTTTGCGCAGGCGAGACACAGGGTAAACCCTATAATGAGGCATTGTCACAACCAAAGTCTCAGATGAACATTCAACGCATTCTTGCTCAAATCAGTCCCGCCCTAATTGGCACCAGCAGCACCGCGCCCGTGCTTGCCGTCCATGGCGGAGATACGGCAATGCCGACCACGCCTGCGCAGTTGATGGAGCAAGCCAATGCCATGGCGGGCCGCAACCCAAGCCAGGCGCGGCAACTGCGTCTGGGCGCGCTGGCGATGCTGAGCGTGGTGCGTTAAAGCAGCCAGGTCTCAGGCCAAAAAAGAAGCCCTGTCGGTTCGCGGCAGGGCTTTTTTTTGCTTGCGTCAACGCCGCATCCGCGCGGGCGGCTTTCAGGCCGCGAGCCGCTCCTCGATCAGCGCTTTGGTCGCGTTCATTTCGGGCGGCAAATGGTGCGCCAGTTGCGCAAACAACTCGGCATGCAGTTTCAGTTCGGCCAGCCAGGCGGCTTTGTCGATGTGGGTGACGGTGCTGAATTGTTCGGCGCTGAAATCCAGCCCTGTCCAAGTCAGCTCTTCGTAGCTGGGGCTGACGCCAAACACGTGCTCCTTACCGCTGGCGCGGCCTTCCAGCCGGTCAATCATCCAGGCCAGCACGCGCATGTTTTCGCCGTAGCCGGGCCAGACAAATTTCCCGTCTTCGCCCTTGCGGAACCAGTTGACACAGAAGATGCCGGGCAACTGCGCGCCTGA
>JBJXED010000076.1:0-12593 GCA_046155225.1 Burkholderiaceae bacterium | reverse complement strand
CCCGGCAAGGGCAAGCCCACGGTGCCGCCGCGCCGGGGGCCGTCAGCCGCCAGGTAGGGGTTGGACGTGAGCATGGCGGTTTCGCTCATGCCGTAGCGCTCCAAAATCGTGTGGCCGGTGCGCTCCTGCCAGTGCTTGAAGGTCTCCAGCAACAGCGGCGCAGAACCGGCAACAAACAGGCGCATGTGGCGGCAGGTTTCCCGCGTGAGCGTGGGCTCGGCCAGCAGGCGCACATACAGCGTAGGCACGCCCATGAAGACGGTGGCACGCGGCAGCCAGGCCACCACTTGCCTGGGCTCAAACCTGGCCATCCACAACATCTTGCTGCCGCTGAGCAGCGCGCCGTGGATGGCGACAAACAAGCCGTGCACATGAAAAATCGGCAGCGCGTGGATCAACACATCCGCGCCCTCTTCCTGCGTTCGCCAGCCCCAATAGCTTTTCAGCACCTGCGCGTTCGACAGCAAATTGCCGTGCGTGAGCATCGCGCCCTTGCTGCGGCCGGTGGTGCCGCTGGTGTACAAAATCGCGGCCAAGTCGTCGCTGCCGCGCGGCACTGCGGCATGCTGGTCACTGCAATGCGCGGCCCGCTCCAGCAGCGAGCCGGTGCGGTCGTCGCTGAGGGTGAAGACGTTGTGTGTGCCGGCCTTGAAGGCGATTTTGCTGACCCAGCCAAAGTTCTGGCGCGTGCACACCACCACGGCGGGCTCAGCGTCGCCAATGAAGTGCGCCATCTCGGCGCTTTGGTAGGCCGTGTTGAGCGGCAAAAACACATGGCCTGCGCGCAGCGTGGCCAGGTAGAGCATGAGCGCTTCGACCGACTTGTCCACCTGCACCGCAATGCGCGAAGCAGGCGGCAAATCAAGCGACGCCAGCAGATTCGCCAGCATGGCGCTGCCGCGATCGAGGTCGCGCCAGGTGTAGTGCAGGCCGGTGTCGGTCTCGACAGCCGTCTGGTCCAGGTTGGCCGGAAAAGCGCCGCGCAGGGCGGTGAAAAGGGACGCGGCAGGTGACGTTGGGCTCATAAGGACAAAAGTTGGGCTATCTGGCGCTACTCAAAAACCATAGCGTGACAGGCAAGTAATGCACTGGCTACAGCACTATTTCATATAAAAAACCCGATTTTTCAGGCCCAACGGCCTGCCCGGCGCACCTATTCGAGCTTGGTACCCGAGGCTTTGACTACGGCGGCCCAGCGCTTGACCTCGCTGCTGACAAAGCCGCCAAACTGCGCCGGTGTCAGGTTGCTGAACTCAGCGCCGTTGCTGGCCCATACCGCCTTGTTCTCATCACTCAGGCCAGCACGGCGGATTTCTTCGACCGCACGCGCCTGCAAGTCCGGCGGTGTGCCCTTGGGCGCCCAGATGCCGTACCAGGTGGAGACGGTGTAGTCAGGCAGGCCCAGCTCGCCCGCGCAGGGCACGTCGGGAAAGGCAGGGTTGCGCTTGGGGCCGGAGACCATCAGCGCCTTGATGCGGCCGCCCTTGATGTGCGCGGCCGACGAACCCAGGCCGTCAAACATCATGTCGACATTGCCGCCGATCAAATCTTGCAGCGCCGGGCCTGCGCCGCGGTAGGGAATGTGGGTGATGAAGGTGCCCGTCTGCTGCTTGAACAGCTCGCCCGCCATGTGGTGCGAGGTGCCATTGCCGGCCGAGCCGTAGTTGAACTTGCCGGGGCTGGTTTTCATGAGCTGCAAAAAGGCCTTGTAGTCGGCCGCCGCGATGCGCTTGGGGTTGACCACCAGCACCTGCGGCACGCTGGCCACCAGCGCCAGCGGGATGAAATCTTTCTCGATGTCGTAGTCGAGCTTGGGGTAGATCGACGGCGCGATCGCATGATGCACCGCGCCCATGAAAAGCGTGTAGCCGTCGGGTGCGGCTTTGGCGGCCACGCCAGCGCCGAGGGTGCCGCCCGCGCCGCCCCGGTTGTCAATGATGAGCTGCTTGCCGGTGAGCTTGCTGAACTGCGCCGACAGCGGGCGCGCAAACGCGTCGGTGCCGCCGCCCGCAGGAAACGGCACTACCAGCGTCACCGGCTTGGCCGGCCAGGCGGATTGGGCATGGGCACTGCTTGCTACTGCAAAAGCAGCAATGCCGGCAAGCTCTGCCGTGGCCACCCCGCCAAAACGCATTGAATTTGCCAAAAAATCACGTCGATTGAAAGTCATTGTTGTCTCCAGTTTTTTATACACACACACCAGCCGCAGGTTCAAAGCAAAGCAGCCACTTCTCCCGACATCGCCACCTGGCCCGCAGCCAGCATGGCGCGGTGTTTGTCGAGTTTTTTCAGGTCGTAGAGGTAGTTCACCATCACGCCCCAGGATTGCCGAAGGCCATTGGCCGACGGGTCGCCCGCCCAATTGAGCCGCTCCAGCCGCGCACCGTTGCCCAGGTGAAAGCGTGCCACGGGATCGAGCGGCTTGCCATCGGTCATTTCCCGGCCCAGGTAGCGCGCGGCTTGCCGCAGCAGCGCCTCACGCAGCAGGGATTTTTCATCCAACGCCAGCGCGCCTGCGTCTTGCAAGGACTTGGCCAGCTCGGGCGAGGTTTTGGTCAGCCAGGCGCGCAGGCCGGGGATGGGCGAGAGCGTGGCGAAGGTCTTGAGCTTGGGGAATTCGGTCTTGAGCGTCTCGACCACGCGCTTGATGAGCGAGTCGCCAAACGTGACGCCGCGCAAGCCTGCCTGGGTGTTGTTGATGGAGTAAAAAATGGCCGTGGTGGCGGTGTTCAAATCGACCAACGCAGCGGCTTCATCGAGCAAGGGCGTAATGCAGGGACTGATTTCGCTGGCCAGCGCGACTTCGACAAAAATCAGCGGCTCGTTCGGCAGCCGCGGGTGGAAAAAGCCGTAGCAGCGGCGGTCGGAGTCGAGCCGGTTTTTCACGTCGGCCCAGCCTTTGATGGCATGCACGGCCTCGTACTGAATGAGCTTTTCAATCAGCGACGCGGGCGAGTCCCAGCTGATGCGGCGCAACTCCAGAAAAGCCACGTCAAACCAGTTGGCAAACAGCGTCTCGAGTTCGGCGTCAAGCGCGAGCAAGCGTTTTTCAGTCTTCAGGTGCGGCAGCAGTTCGGCCCGCATGTCGAGCAAGAAGCGCAGGCCCTCGGGAAACACCGAGAAGCGCTGGAGCAAGCGCGTGCGCGGCGACTGGAACGCCTTGCGCAGGCGAATCTCGGCCTGGCCTTCTTCCGGCGTGCCCTGTGCAAGGTCGTACAGCTCGCGCGCGGCTTTGACTTTTTGGGCGTCGGGCGCGAACTGCTCGCTCATCAAAAGCCAGGCGTCGCGCCGCTGCTCGGGTGTGGCCTTGGCATACCACTGCGCCACGCCCTTGGCGCGGCGACCGCCCTCGAATTTGCTGACTTTCTCGTCGGCCACCAGCTTCAGCTCTTCCAGCGTGCGGCGCAGCACGCGGGGCGACAGCGCCTCTTCTTTTTGCCGCAGCGTGGCACCCAGGCGCTCACCGGTACTGCGGCGGGGTGCGCTTGCAGGCAGGCTGGGCACGGGTTTGGAGACTTCAAAATCAGTAGCAATACCGGCAGGATTTGTATTGGCTAGAAGCTGATTTGTTTCATTTTTTGCGCCCGGGCGCAGCAGCGGCACGTTGCGGCGGATCCAGTCGGGCGCGTTCATGACGCCAGCCTCGACATCTGGCTGCGTGCCAGCTCGCGCAGCGCTGCCCGCTGACGCAGCAAATGGGTGCGCATGGCCGCTTCGGCCCCTTCGCTGTCACGCGCTTTCAGCGCTGCAAACACCGCCATGTGCTCGGACAGGCTTTGCTCCAGCCGGCCCGGAGCGCGCAATTGCTGCAAGCGCGCCAGCCGGACGATTTTGCGCAAGTCGGCAATCGCCATGGCCAGCCAGCGGTTGCCCGCCAGCGCGATGATGGCCTCGTGGATGGCGTAATTGGTCTCGTAGTAGTCGCCAATGCGCTTGGCCTTGGCATGTTGCTGCAGCCGGGTGTGCAAAGTCTCCAGCGCCAGCAGCTCGGCGTCACTGGCGTTGCGCGCCGCCTCATGGGCGCAGCGCCCTTCGAGCAGTGCAATCACCGGGAAGATGTCGTCCAGGTCCTGCTCGGTGACCTGGTACACAAAGCAGCCCCGGCGCGGCTCGTGCCTGACCAGGCCCTCAGCAGTGAGCACCTTGAGCGCCTCGCGCAGCGGTGTGCGCGAGATGTCCCACTGCGCCGCCAGCGCCGCTTCGTCCAGAAATGTGCCCGGCGCGAACGCGCCCGCGAAGATCGCGTCACGCAGCCGGTTGGCGACTTCGTCGTGGAGGGAGTTGGAGACCAGGCGCATAATTTCGTGTAATTACAGCTAATTATCAAACCTGCCGAAGGTCGTTGTCATCACAATTTATGCTGCCCTGAAAATGTGTGGGGTTTAGCTGACAGTGCCCCGGCTGCGCGCTGCCCAGCGCCACGCTGCGCCGTCAGCGCGTCAATTTGCAGCAGGCAGGGGTTTCGGCGCAGGCCCAGGCAAACGCCCGGTGTGCGCCAGCCACCAGATCACGCCGCCGCCCAGCAGCATCGGCACGCACAGCCACTGCCCCATGGTCCAGCCCAAAGCAAGGTAGCCCAGGTGCGCGTCGGGCTCGCGGAAGTACTCGGCGGTGAAACGAAAGATGCCGTACAAGATCAAGAACATCGCCGCCACCTTGCCGGTACTGCGAGGCTTTTTGGCATAAAACCAAAGCAAGAAGAAAAACAAGACACCTTCCAGCAAGAACTGGTAGACCTGCGACGGGTGCCTGGGGAGCAAACTGCCGCTGTTCGGAAAGACCATGCCCCAGGGCAAATCAGCCGGCGCAAAGCGGCCCCACAATTCGCCGTTGATGAAGTTGCCGACCCGGCCACTGGCCAAGCCCGGCGGCACGCACGGCGCGACAAAATCGGCCACCTGCCAGAAACCGCGGTCCCGGCTGTAGCCAAACCAGGCCATGGCGATGATGACGCCGATCAGCCCGCCATGAAAGCTCATGCCGCCCTGCCAGACGGCGAAAATCTCCAGCGGGTGTTGCAGGTAGTACAGCGGCTTGTAGAACAGGCAGTAGCCCACGCGGCCGCCGGCCACCACGCCAATCACGATCAAAAACAGAATGTCTTCGATGTCCAGCCGCGTCCACGGGCGCGGCAGCGCTACCGTGGCATACGGCGTGTGGCGGATGCGACGCATACCGGCCCACATGCACAGGCCAAATGCCACCAAATACGACAGGCCGTACCAGTGAATGGCCAGCGGGCCGAGTTGGAGCGCGACGGGGTGGATTTGGGGGTGCATCAACATGCTGCCGATGGTATCAGCGCCCTATTGCAACCAGGCACCGGGGCTGGGCGAGGGCTGCGCAAGCCGCGTGCCTAAAATCAAACGTTGAACCAGCCCCAAACCTAAAACCATGAATACCCCCCCAAACCTCAGCAACCCACGCAGCAAAAATATCACCGAGGGCAAGTCCCGCGCGCCCAACCGTTCCATGTACTACGCCATGGGCTACACCGAGGGCGACTTCAAAAAGCCCATGGTCGGCGTGGCCAACGGGCACAGCACCATCACACCGTGCAACAGCGGCCTGCAAAAGCTGGCCGATGCAGCGATAGCGGCGATTGAGGCGGCGGGCGGCAAGGCGCAGGTATTTGGCACACCCACCATTTCCGACGGCATGGCGATGGGCACCGAGGGCATGAAATATTCGCTGGTCAGCCGCGAAGTCATCAGCGACTGTATTGAGACCTGCGTGCAAGGCCAGTGGATGGACGGCGTGCTGGTGGTGGGCGGCTGCGACAAGAACATGCCAGGCGGCCTGATGGGCATGCTGCGCGCCAACGTGCCAGCGATTTACGTGTACGGCGGCACCATCTTGCCGGGCCGCTACCAGGGCCAGGACCTGAATATCGTCAGCGTGTTTGAAGCCGTGGGCCAAAACTCGGCGGGCAAGCTCAGCGATGCCGATTTGCTGGAGATTGAAAAGCGCGCCATCCCCGGCACCGGCTCGTGCGGCGGCATGTACACGGCCAACACCATGTCGAGCGCGTTTGAAGCGCTGGGCATCAGCCTGCCCTACTCGTCCACCATGGCGAATCCGCACGACGAAAAAATGAACTCGGCAGCCGAGTCCGCCCGCGTGCTGATTGAAGCGATCAAAAAAGACATCAAGCCGCGCGACATCGTCACCCGCAAAAGCCTGGAAAACGCGGTGGCGGTCGTCATGGCCACCGGCGGCTCGACCAACGCGGTGCTGCACTTTCTGGCTATCGCCCATGCAGCGGGTGTGGAGTGGTCGATTGACGACTTTGAGCGCGTGCGGGTCAAAACGCCCGTACTGTGCGACTTGAAGCCCAGCGGCAAATACCTGGCCGTGGACTTGCACAAAGCGGGCGGCATCCCTCAAGTCATGAAAACCTTGCTGGTGGCGGGTTTGCTGCATGGCGATTGCCTGACTATTCAAGGGACAACGATTGCAGAAGTTTTGGCGGACGTGCCGGACGCGCCGCGTGCCGACCAAGACGTGATCCGCCCCATCTCAAACCCCATGTACGCGCAAGGTCACCTGGCCATTTTGAAAGGCAACCTCAGCCCCGAAGGCGCGGTAGCCAAAATCACCGGCCTCAAAAACCCGGTGATGACCGGCCCAGCGCGGGTGTTTGACGACGAGCAGTCGGCGCTGGCCGCCATCCTGGCGGGCAAAGTGGTGGCGGGCGACGTGATGGTGCTGCGCTACCTCGGCCCCAAGGGCGGCCCCGGCATGCCGGAAATGCTGGCTCCTACCGGCGCGCTGATTGGCGCGGGGCTGGGCGAATCGGTAGGCCTGATTACCGACGGGCGCTTCTCCGGCGGCACCTGGGGCATGGTGGTTGGCCATGTGGCACCCGAAGCAGCGGCGGGCGGCGTGATTGCGCTGGTGCAGGAAGGCGACCGCATCACCATCGACTCGCGCCAGTTGCTGCTGCACCTGGATGTCAGCGACGCCGAGCTCGCCCAGCGCCGCGCGGCCTGGACGGCCCCCGCGCCGCGCTACACCCGCGGCGTGCAGGCCAAATTCGCCTTCAATGCGTCAAGCGCCAGTTTGGGTGCGGTGCTGGACGCGTATTGAGCGGCGTTACGGCAAAACGCAAAGCCCCTGCAAATTCGTCAAAAATAATAGCAGCACCGGCAATAAACACCTTGGCAAGGAGCCGGTTTGGCATTAAAACCGGTCCAAAAAGGCGATTTTCAAGGTTTTAAGCTGTCGCTACTCGAGCCCCAGTTCTTGAATCTTGCGCGTGATGGTGTTGCGGCCGATGCCGAGTTTTTGCGCGGCTTCAATGCGCCGCCCCCGGGTTTGGCCTAGGGCGGCCAAAATCAGCCGCGATTCAAAGCGCCGGGTCAGCACGTCCCACACATCTTCGCGGCCTTGCTTGAGCAGGCCAATGGCCTGCGACTCCAGGTCTTGCTCCCAACCCACGGCGGGCGATTCGCTGGACACTTTGGTATGAAAACCCGTGTCTGCGGCGGCTGGCTGCGATGGGTCCAGGGCAGAAGGCGCCGAAGCAGCCAGCACCGGCGGCACCCAAGCCGCCTGGTCAGCAGGTTTGTCAACCGGCGCAGTGCCGGGCGCGCTGGTGAGAGCCGAGTGCTGCGATTTGCTGGTTTCAGCCAACCCCTGCTGCGCCAACACTTCGGGCGGCAAGTCCTTGGCTTCGACGGTTTGCGCTGGGGCCATCACCGTCAGCCAGTGGCAGACGTTCTCGAGTTGCCGCACATTGCCGGGAAAGGCAAACTCGGCCAACCGCGCCAGCGCCGCCTCGCCGATGCGTTTGGGCTCCACACCCAACTGCTTGGCGCTAACTTGCAAAAAATGCCGCGTGAGCATCGGCACGTCTTCGCGCCGCTCGCGCAGCGCCGGCAAGCGCAGGCGGATCACGTTCAGGCGGTGAAACAAATCTTCGCGGAAGCCGCCGTCTTTGACGCGCTGCTCCAAATCCTGGTGCGTGGCGGCAATCACCCGCACATTGGATTTGACGGCGCTGTGGCCGCCAACGCGGTAGAAATTACCGTCAGACAGCACGCGCAGCAGCCGGGTTTGCAGCTCGAATGGCATGTCGCCAATCTCGTCCAGAAACAAGGTGCCGCCATCGGCCTGCTCAAAGCGGCCGCGGCGCATGGTTTGCGCGCCGGTGAAGGCACCGCGCTCATGGCCAAACAGTTCGCTCTCGAGCAAGTCTTTGGGAATCGCCGCGGTGTTGATCGCCACAAACGGCCCGCCGCCACGTGGTGAGTGCTTGTGCAGCGCGCGCGCCACCAGCTCTTTGCCCGAGCCGGACTCGCCAGTGATCATCACCGTCACATTGCTTTGCGAGAGCCGCCCGATGGCGCGGAACACGTCTTGCATGGCCGGGGCCTGGCCCAGCATTTCGGGCGCTTCGCTCATGCGCTCTTCGGCCACTTCTTCGCGCTGGCTTTCTTCCACCGCGCGGCGGATCAGCTCGACCGCTTTCGGCAAATCAAACGGCTTGGGCAGGTATTCAAACGCGCCGCCCTGGAAGGCTGACACGGCGCTATCTAAATCGGAGTACGCCGTCATGATGATGACGGGCAGGCCGGGGTATTTTTCTTTGACCTTGGTGCACAGCTCCAACCCCGAACCGCCCGGCATGCGGATGTCGCTGACCAGCACCTGCGGGCCATCGGCTTCACTGCCGGTGGCCAGTGCCGTCAGCACATCACGCGGGTTGGTAAAGCTGCGCGTCGGCAGGTCTTCACGCAGCAGGGCTTTTTCCAGCACAAACCGGATGGACTGGTCATCGTCAACGATCCAAATCGGCTTCATGGTGGGAACATCACTTCACGGCAAAGGAATCAGCAATTTAAAGTCGGTCTGGCCAGGCACGCTGTCACATTCAATCAGGCCGTGGTGTTGTTGCACAAAAGTCTGCGCCAGCGTCAACCCCAAACCTGAACCGCCCTCGCGCCCGGACACCAAGGGGTAGAAAATCCGCTCCTTGATCGCCTCTGGCACGCCCGGCCCGTTGTCCACTACATGCAATTCCAGTGCCAGCCGGTAGCGCTGCTTGCCAAAGGTGATCTGGCGGGCAATCCGGGTACGGAAAACGATGCGCGCATCGCCTGCACTGATGCGCTCGGCCAGCGCCTGGCAGGCGTTGTGGGTGATGTTGAGCACCGCCTGGATGAGTTGCTCGCGGTCGCCGCGAAACTCGGGAATGGAGCTGTCGTAATCGCGCACCACCCGCAGGCCCTGCGGGAATTCGGCCAGTATCAGCGAGCGCACCCGCTCACAGACTTCGTGGATGTTCACGTCGGCCACCAGATGCGGCCTGCGGTGCGGTGCCAGCAGCCGGTCCACCAGCGATTGCAGGCGGTCAGCCTCGTGGATGATGACCTGGGTGTACTCGGTCAGGTCTTTGGAGTCCACCTCCATCTGCAGGAGTTGCGCCGCACCGCGGATACCGCCCAGCGGGTTCTTGATTTCATGCGCCAGGTTGCGGATCAGTTCCTTGTTGGTCTGCGCCTGCTCCAGCAGCCGCTCCTCGCGGCCTTGCTTGGCCTGCTGCTCTTGCGGCAACAGCTCAATGATGACTTCGCTGGGCTTTTCGGTTTGCGCCACGATCACGTGCACCGGCAGCGGCTCAAGATGCGGCCGCCGAAGCCAAGCGTCGTAGCGCAGGGCGGAGAATTCGTTGCTGCGCGCGCCATTCAGCGCGCTGCGCAGCAACTGCGGTTCGGTGAACAGTTCGGGAAAGTCGGTGCCTTCGAGCGCGCGGCGCGCAATGCCGCTGGCATCTTCCAGCGCAGCGTTGGCAAACAATAGCTTGCCATCTTCATGCAGCACCGCCACCAGCGTAGCCAACAGGTCAAATGCTTGGAAGCGAGCAGCAGCAGGAGGTGCCGACTTGGCCTTTTTGAACAAGTGTGATGCCAGTCGAGGGTCGCCAGAAATGGCGTGGGTCAGCGCACCGCCGTGTTGGGCGCGGGCGCAGTGGCGGCGCTGTTGGCGGCAGGCAAGCGTGCCAGCTCACGTTTGAGGCCAGAGACATCACTCTCGTAACGGCCAATATTGGCTTTGAGTTCGGCCACGCGGTCGAGGTATTTTTGGTAATTGCGGGTTTCGGGGCCGAGCTTGTCGGGTTCGCCGCCGTTGTATTCTTTTTGCAACTCGGCCAAGCGCGACTCGGCTTTTTTCAGCTCGATCTCCAAAATCTGCCGCGCCTCGGCGTCGCGGGCACGCTGCTCGCTACTGTCATTGCGGGCGGCGGCCGGTGCAGCGGCCACTTTCACCGGCGCCGGCACCTTGGTGCCTGCCACCACAGTGACGTTGCCACCTTCGACCAATTTGCAGCCACGGTTCTTGGCCTCGGTCGCATTGTTGGTGTACTCGTTGCCGCAGCGGAAAATCTTTTCTTCAGCCTGCGCAAATGGGCCGCTAAAAAGTGCCGCGCACGACAAGAAAAGCCACACTGAATTTTTGCGTTTCATACGGTCTCCCGGACAGTTATGAAGGACATTGGAAGTGAAGTATCACGCAATCCCGCTAAAAACGCCAATCCTGCGCAATCCTGTGGGCCTGCCGGGGTTTTGCAGGGCTTGCCGCAGGTTGTGGCGGAAGCCGAAAAAAAAGGACGGCAAGCCGTCCTTTTTATGAGCGTCCCAGCCAGCCGCTTGCGCAGCCAGCACAGCTTATAGCGAGTAGTACATATCAAACTCAATCGGGTGCGTGGTCATGCGCATGCGCGTGACCTCCTGCATTTTGAGTTCAATGTAGGCATCGATCATGGTGTCGGTGAAGACACCGCCTTTGGTCAGGAAGCTGCGGCCCTTGTCGAGATAGTCAAGCGCCTGGTCCAGGCTGTGGCACACGGTGGGGATCAGCGCGTCTTCTTCCGGCGGCAGATGGTAGAGGTCTTTGCTGGCGGCTTCGCCGGGGTGGATTTTGTTTTCCACACCGTCCAGGCCCGCCATCAGCATGGCCGAAAAGCCCAGGTAAGGGTTGCACAGCGGGTCCGGAAAGCGCGCCTCGATGCGGCGGCCTTTGGGGTTGGACACATAGGGAATTCGGATCGAGGCCGAGCGGTTGCGCGAGCTATAAGCCAGCTTGACCGGCGCTTCAAAGCCGGGCACCAGGCGCTTGTAGCTGTTGGTGCCGGGATTGGTGATGGCATTCAGTGCGCGCGCGTGCTTGATGATGCCGCCGATGTAGTACAGCGCAAAGTCCGACAGGCCAGCATAGCCATCACCTGCAAACAGGTTTTTGCCATCTTTCCAGACCGACTGGTGCACGTGCATACCGCTGCCGTTGTCGCCAACGATGGGCTTGGGCATGAAGGTAGCGGTTTTGCCGTAAGCATGGGCAACGTTGTGCACCACATATTTGAGCAAAATCGTCCAGTCAGCGCGCTGCACCAAGGTACTGAACTTGGTGCCAATTTCGTTTTGACCAGCGCCCGCCACTTCGTGGTGGAACACTTCAACCGGAATCCCCAGCGACTCCAGAATCAGCGACATCTCGGCGCGCATGTCTTGTGTGCTGTCGACTGGTGGCACGGGAAAGTAGCCGCCCTTGACGGTGGGACGGTGGCCTTTGTTGCCGCCTTCCAGTTTGGTGCCGCTGTTCCACGGCGCTTCTTGCTCGTCAACTTTGACAAACGATCCCGACATGTCGGCACCCCAGCGCACGTCGTCAAAAATGAAGAACTCTGGCTCTGGGCCGAAGTAAGCGACATCGCCCAGACCAGAAGCTTTCAGATAGGCCTCGGCCCGGCGGGCAATACTGCGCGGGTCGCGGTCGTAGGCTTTGCCGTCACCGGGCTCGAGCACGTCGCAGCTCAGGAACAGTGTGGTTTCTTCAAAAAACGGGTCAATGTTGGCGGTGTTGGGGTCGGGCATGAGCAGCATGTCCGACGCTTCAATGCCTTTCCAGCCCGCGATTGACGAGCCGTCAAAGGCATGGCCCGAGATGAATTTGTCTTCATCAAAGTGCGACACCGGCACGCTGACGTGCTGCTCTTTGCCTTTGGTGTCGGTGAAGCGGAAGTCAACGAACTTGACCTCGTTTTCCTTCACCATCTTGATCACATCTGCGACGGTCTTGGCCATCAATCTCTCCTGGTTGGCGGGTGGTTAAAAAATAGTCTGAAGTCACCACGCAGTTTTTATGCCAAAACTGCGCTGCAGCGGCGCCTCCGAGCGGCAATTGTGCCCTGAGAAGCCGCATAAATTGCACTTATTCGGTGCGTCATCAACGCACCAATTCGGGGCCTAATGGCGTCCCCAGTAACTGCAAGCCTGACCGCAACTGTGCATAAGCGGCGGCCACCGCATCCAGAGGGCCTTTTACGCCGAGTTCGACGTGTTTGCCGTGTTCGGGGTGATCAACGCTCGGCAAGCTGAACACTTTAATCAATGGGTGGGCGCTTTCAATTTCCAGCATCAACGGCGTCAGCGCCGCTTCAATGGCACCAAAAACGATCACCGACTTTTCCAGTTGCGCCTGGGTTTGGAACAGATGCGCAGCATAGGTGTCCAGCACCCATTCCATCATCGGCCAAGCCATCACTGGAAACCCCGGAAAAAAGAATAGGCGGCCCGGCGCTGCGGCTTGCT
>JBJXED010000075.1:0-33098 GCA_046155225.1 Burkholderiaceae bacterium | reverse complement strand
CGTGCGCCGGTGATGCAAAACGTGATTGGTACGGTGGCCGACTCGATTAACTACCTGACAGACGAAACCGAGAAGGTGCTCAGCGAGGTCAACGAGGTAGCCGACCAGGTTGATGCGGCCTCCAGCTATGTCAAGTCGCAGGCCACCACGGTGGCCGAAACCGCCAAAGCCGAGCGCAATTCAGTGGTCACCATGGCGATGGAGCTGGAGGAGGCTACCGACGAGATTAAACGGGTGGCCAAGCTGGCAGACAGCTCTGGTGAAGCTGCCGGGCGCGCGCTGACCACGGCGCAATCGGCGCGCCAATCGGTGGCCGGTACGGTTAAGAGCATGACCTCGATTCGCGAGACGATTTCCGAGGTGGAAAAGCGCATCAAGCGCCTGGGCGAACGCTCGCAAGAGATCTCGCAGATCGTGAACCTGATTAACCAGATTTCCGAGCGCACCCACGTGCTGGCGCTGAATGCTTCTATGCAGGCGGCGATGGCGGGTGAGGCTGGCCGCGGTTTTGCGGTGGTGGCTGAGGAGGTGCAGCGCCTGGCCGACAACGCTCGCGGCGCTACCACCCAAATTGCCGGCTTGGTCTACAACATCCAGGTAGAAACCAACGACACTATCAACACCGTGAACAAAACCATCGACCAGGTGGTGCAGGGATCAGAGATGGCGGTGCGCTCTGGCGAAGATATGAACAACACCGAAGCCACCACCCGCGAGCTGGTCGATTTGGTGCAGCGCATTGCGGCCAGCTCGGTCGACCAGGTGCGCATTGCCACCGCACTACAACTGCGCATGGACGAAATTGTGCAGTCAACTCAGACCACCTCGCTTCAGGTGGAGTCGCAAAGCGAAAGCGCCGACTTGCTGGTGCAGTCGGCCAAGCGGCTGGTGAGCACCGTGTCGGTGTTCAAGCTCAAGCCGCGCTGATCGCGGCATTACCGCGGCGCAGTTGTTATGCAAGTCAGCGAAATACTCGGTGCCTTGAAGGCCGAGGTCGAACTCGTCCAGGGTGACTTGTTGCCCTGGCTGGAAGCCCTGGTCCAAGACCCGCGTTGCGCGGCCCTTGATGCCTACCGCTCGCAGCTGGAGCGGACCCAGGAAACCTGCAACATGCTGGCGCTTTCTGCCTTGGCGCAGTGGCTGCAGTTGCTGCTGGACAGCCTGGCCGAGCTGGACGGCGCGAGCGAAACCCAGCGCTTGAACTGGGCCGAGGCACACATGTTGTGGCCCGGCGCGTTGGCCGCTTACTTGGCAGAACACACCAGCGAAGAAGCCAATCTGGGCCTGCTGGACTGCGTAGCTGATCCGCGGCTGTTGCTGCCGCTGGATGTCGAGGGCATTGGCCAACTACAAATCATGCTGGCAGAACCCATCACCCTGCCGCAGGAGTTTGATGAGCCCATGGCCGAGCAGGAAACCGCCACCTTGGCCGATACCGATCTGCAGGTGCCTGCCGATGTAGATGCCTCGGTGTACGACGCCTTTATGGGCGACGCTGCTGAGCAAGCCGTGCAACTCTCGGTGCTGGTACTGCAGGTGCTACAAGGCCAGGATGAGAGCGGCGCGAGCCTGGTGGAAGCACGGCGCATTGCGCACTCCTTCAAAGGTGTGGCCGCGATGATTGGTATTCGCGGCATCAGCCGCCTGGCGCACCGGCTAGAGGACATTTTGGATTTTCTGGCCAGCCTGCCTGAAGTGCCTAGCTTGCCGCGTGCCTTGTCTGATATCTTGCAAGACGCGACTGCCACGCTGGAGCAACAGGTCTATGCCGTGATGGGCGAAGAGCCGCCCCCTGACAATGCCCAGCAGGTCTTGCAAGCGGTAATGAACTGGGACTACGCTTTAAAGACAAATGGGCTTGTGGCGCTTGATGGAGCAGCGCATGCTGCTACAAAAATAGTAGCTACTGCGGTGCCTATTGAAGCGGCCTTACTGGATTTTGATTTCGATACGTCGGCGCAAGATGCGCCCGCAGCGTCTGCTGCGCCTGCCGGCGCCCAGATGCCCGGCACCAGCGCTGCGTTGCCTGATGCGCAGCCCGCTTTCAGTCTGGCGCAATGGCCCGCCATGCCGGTCATGCCGATGCCCTCTGCTGCGGCTGTGCGTGCACCTGCTGGCACCGCCAACCCTGAAGACGAGCTCACCACCCGCGTGTCGGTGCGCCGCATTGACGAGTTCTTGCGGACATCGGGGGAGCTGCACTTAGGTTCGTCCCAGTTGCGCTTGGCCCTGGACGACGCGCTGGCCCGCCAGAAAGCTTTGCTGGCACAAAATCTTTCCATGCAAAACCGCCTCGCCGAGCTCGACCGGGCGGTGTCGCTGCGCGGCGTTTCGCTGCAGGCTGAGCAAGCTGCGGGTGGCCTGGATGCCCTCGAGTTAGACCAGTACAACGAGCTGTACGGCCTGACCAAGGCGCTCTACGAATCCAGCGCCGACTTCAAAGACATGGCCGACACCGTGCAGGAAAAACTCGGCGGCTTGTCCGCCCAGGCGCTGCGCCAGGAACTCACTGCGCGCAACTTCCAGCGCCTAGTACTCGCCACCCGGCTGATGCCTGCGGGCACCCTGACCGCACGGCTAAAGCGCAACGTGCGCCAGACCGCGCGCAGCACCCAAAAAGAGGCTGAGCTGGAGGTTCTAGGCGAAGAGGTCATGCTAGACCGCGAAGTGCTGGATCAACTGGGCGAGCCGCTGCTGCACCTGCTGCGCAACGCGGTAGATCACGGTATTGAGTTGCCCGCAGTACGCCGCGCCCAAGGCAAGAGCGCACAAGGCCTAGTCAGTGTGCAGTTTCGCGAGCAGGCGGGCGCTGTGGAAGCCGTGGTGCGCGACGATGGCGCGGGGCTGAACCTGAATGCCATCTGGCAAAAAGGCATTGAGCGCGGCCTGCTGGCCGCTGATGAAGAGCCAACGGAGGCTCAGTTGATGCGCCTAGTCATGCAGCCTGGATTTTCAACCCGCAGCACCATCACCGAGGTGTCGGGCCGCGGCGTAGGGATGGACGTGGTGCGTGAGCGCTTGGAGCGCATGGGCGGAAGCGTGCAGATAGCCTCGGTTGCGGAGCAGGGCAGCAGCATTACGCTGCGCTTTCCCGCTTCGCGCGCCCTGCTGTTTGCGCTCTTTGTGCGCGTCGGTGGCCAGTTGTTTGCGCTGCCAACATCGGTGGTGCAAACCGCGCTGGCTCCGGGCATGGGTAGCGTGCAGCAAACCAGCGTCGGCTGGCAGTTGACCTACAACCAGCAAACCATGCCGGTGCGGCGCATGGCCACAGCACTGGGCCTTGCAGACGATCCGGCGTTGGATGGGGCCATAGATCAGCAGCCGTTGGTCATCGTGCGGGGCTCCGAGGGCGATGTAGCTCTGGCGGTGCAGGCCGTGGCATCCTCGCGCGAGGTGCTGCTGCAACCGCTGCACCCCGCCTTGGCAAACCTACCTGGCTTGCTGGGCGCGGCCATCATGGCCGACGGCAGCGTGGCACCGGTGCTGGATATACCCAGCTTGCTGCGCGGCAAAGCCGTGCTGCGGATACCCGGCGCGCAGGCCGCCCAGCACGACACCCGGCCGCTGATTCTGGTGGTAGACGACTCTTTGTCGGTGCGCCGCTCGCTGACCCAACTGCTGGGCGACAGCGGCTACCGCACCGTGACCGCGTTTGACGGTATGGACGCCATCACCCAACTGGCTACGCTCAAGCCGACGCTGGTGCTAACGGACCTGGAAATGCCCAACCTGAACGGCTTGGATCTGACCCGCCACATTCGCAACCGGGCCGACCTGCAAGAGACGCCCGTGGTCATGATCACCAGCCGCTCCATGGACAAGCACCGCCAGCTGGCCAAAGAAGCTGGCGTGACCCGCTACGTGACCAAGCCCTACACCGACGATGACTTGCTGGACGAACTGGCGGGTTTGGCCCAGTCGCTGAGCCTGGCAAGCGCATAGATCCCGATGCGGTGGTGCGACTGAATAAGTCTCGGCGCTAGTGTGCGTTTTGACTGGGGATGGGATACGGGGCAACAGCCATAGCAAACTATAGCGAGACTTTTTAAGTGCCGCTGGCCGCATGAATGACGCCGCCGCCCAGACAAACCTCGCCGCAGTACAACACCGCGTATTGGCCGGGGGTCACCGCCCATTGCGCTTGTTCAAAGTTCAAACTGAACTCGCGCGGCGCTACCGCTGACAAAACACATGGCGCATCAGTTTGACGGTAGCGGTTTTTGGCGCAGAAGTGTCCCGGCGCAGGCGACGTGCCCGCAATCCAGTGCGCATCCTGCGCTTGCAAAGTGTTCGACTGGAGCCAAGGGTGTTCATGGCCTTGTACCACCCACAGCGTGTTGTTTGGAAGGTCCTTGCGCGCCACAAACCAGGGTGCTTCGGACCGCCCTTTCACGCCGCCAATGCCGATGCCCTGGCGCTGCCCGAGGGTGTAGAAACTCAGGCCGTGGTGCTGGGCGATGGTGCGGCCGGTGTTGTCCTTGACCGGCCCGGGGTCGGTCGCGATGTAGCGGTTTAAAAACTCGCGGAAAGGACGCTCGCCGATGAAGCAAATGCCGGTCGAGTCTTTCTTTTTCGCGTTCGGCAGGCCGATCTCGTCCGCAATGCGGCGCACTTCGGTTTTGTGCAGATCGCCAATGGGGAACAGCGTTTTTGACAGTTGCGCCTGGTTCAGGCGGTGCAGAAAATAGCTTTGGTCTTTGCTCGCGTCCAGGCCTTTGAGCAGCTCGTGTTGCTGCGAGGCTTGGTTCAAGCGCACTCTGGCGTAATGACCGGTTGCGATTTTTTCCGCGCCCAGGCGCATGGCATGGTCTAAAAACGCCTTGAACTTGATCTCGGCATTGCACAGCACGTCGGGGTTGGGCGTGCGCCCGGCGCGGTATTCGCGCAGGAACTCGGCAAACACGCGCTCCCTGTAGTCGGCGGCGAAGTTGACGTGTTCGAGTTCGATGCCCAGTACATCGGCCACGGCGGCGGCATCGACAAAATCCTGGTTGGACGCGCAATAGGCGTCGTCGTCGTCGCCCTCCCAGTTTTTCATGAAGATGCCGACGACTTCATGGCCTTGCCGCTTGAGCAGCCAGGCCGTTACGGCGGAATCGACGCCGCCCGACAGGCCCACCACCACGCGTTGCTTGCCCGTGGCCATGTCAGGCCACGGGGCGCTTTATGTCCGGTGAGTACACACTTGCGTCGGTGCGCACCAGCGCCATCGGGTAGCGTTGTCCGGCCAGGTAATCTTCCATGCATTGCAGCAGCAGCGGGCTGCGGTGGCGCGTGCTGTTGGCGCGAATTTCCGCTGGGGTAAGCCAGAGCGTGCGCACAATGCCTTCGTCGAGTACCCAGCCGGGGGTGGGCGCGCTGACGCTGCCGCAAAACGCCAGCCGCAGGTAGGTGATGTCTTCGTGCGTAGTCAGGCGGTGAAAGCGCGACAAGTAAATGCCCACCAACGCCTGCGGCTGGAAACCGCAGCCGGTTTCTTCCATGACTTCGCGCACCACGCCCTGCTCCGGCGATTCGCCGGGGTCCAGGTGGCCTGCCGGGTTGTTGAGCATCAAACCCTCGGGCGTGTGTTCTTCGACCAGCAGGAATTTGCCTTGCGATTCGATCACCGCCGCCACGGTGACGCTGGGTTTCCATCTTGGAGTCATGTTCATTACTTCAGTATTCGCAGCCGCGAACCCCCACTTCTCAGCCTCCGCAAAGGTGAGCGGGCCAGGGTGGAGGTTGGGTGCATTTCCCTATTTTAAGGAGCCGCGCTTGCGCTACAGTATGCGGGTCGATTCCCTTGCAAGCGGCTGCGAACGGCCATAAAAATACCGAATACAGGAGAAAACCTATGCGAATCGGAGTGCCAGCCGAAACCATTGCCGGGGAGACGCGGGTTGCCGTGACCCCTGAAACGGCCAAAAAACTGGTGGCGCTGGGCCACAGCCTGCACATCCAGTCGGGCGCCGGCGTGGCGGCCAGCGTCACCGACGCGGCCTATGCCGCCGCCGGGGCCAGTTTGACCGACGCTGCCGGTGCCGCGGCTTGCGAGCTGGTGCTCAAGGTGCGCGCGCCGCAGGCGGCCGAGTTGGCGCTGTACCAGCCGTCCACAGCGCTGGTCGGCATGCTCAATCCGTTTGATGCCGCTGGCTTGCAGGCCTTGGCTGCGGCAGGCCTGACCAGCTTCGCGCTCGAAGCGGCCCCGCGCACCACGCGCGCCCAAAGCATGGATGTGCTGTCCAGCCAGGCCAACATCGCCGGCTACAAGGCCGTGATGATTGCAGTGGACAAATACCAGCGCTTTTTCCCCATGCTGATGACGGCGGCAGGCACCGTGAAAGCGGCGCGGGTGGTGATTCTGGGCGTCGGCGTGGCCGGTTTGCAGGCCATTGCCACCGCCAAGCGTCTGGGCGCAGTGATTGAGGCGTCGGATGTGCGGCCCAGCGTGAAAGAGCAGGTCGAATCGCTCGGCGCCAAATTCATTGACGTGCCCTACGAAACCGACGAAGAACGCGAGGCCGCTGTAGGGGTCGGTGGCTATGCCAAGCCGATGCCGCCGAGCTGGCTGGAGCGGCAAAAAATCGAGGTCGCCAAGCGGGTGGCGCAGGCCGATGTGGTGATCTCCACCGCGCTGATTCCCGGCCGCGCCGCGCCGACTTTGGTGACTGAAGACATGGTCAAGGCCATGAAGCCGGGCTCGGTGATTGTCGATATTGCGGCGGGCAAGGGCCCTGGCGGCGTGGGCGGCAACTGCCCCTTGACCGAGGCCGATAAAACCGTGGTCAAACACGGCGTCACGCTGGTGGGCGAAACCAACCTGCCCGCGCTGGTGGCGGCTGATGCCAGCGCCCTGTATGCGCGCAATGTGCTGGACTTTTTGAAGCTGATCGTGACCAAAGAAGGCACTTTGAGAGTGGATATGGAAGACGACATCGTGGCCGCTTGTTTGATGACCCAGTCGGGCGAAGTAAAAAGGAAATAAATCATGGATGCCGTCTCCCCCACCCTCATCAACCTGATTATTTTTGTGCTGGCCATCTATGTCGGCTACCACGTCGTCTGGACCGTGACCCCGGCGCTGCACACGCCGCTGATGGCGGTGACCAATGCCATCAGCGCCATCGTGATCGTCGGCGCGATGCTGGCGGCGGCTTTGACAGAAACCACGCTGGGCAAAACCATGGGCGTGCTGGCCGTGGCGCTGGCGGCAGTGAATGTGTTTGGCGGTTTTTTGGTAACGCGGCGAATGCTCGAGATGTTCCGAAAGAAAGAGAAAAAGGCCGCTCCGGCAGCTGAAGGAGTGACCAAATGAGCATGGATTTAGCGACCCTGTTGTACTTGATCGCCAGCGTTTGTTTCATTCAGGCGCTTAAAGGCCTGTCGCATCCCACCAGCTCGATTCGCGGTAATTTGTTCGGTATGGTCGGCATGACGATTGCCGTGCTGACCACAGCGGCTTTGATCGTTCAACTCTCGGGTGGCAAGGCGATTGGCATGGCCTGGGTCTTGGGCGGTCTGGTGGTGGGCGGAGCGGCGGGCACCTTGATGGCCAACCGCGTCGAGATGACCAAGATGCCCGAACTGGTGGCTTTCATGCACAGCATGATCGGGTTGGCGGCAGTGTTCATTGCCGTGGCGGCGGTGGCCGAGCCGTGGGCTTTTGGCATTGTTGCCAAGGGCCAGCAGATTCCGGCGGGCAACCGGCTGGAGTTGTTTTTGGGCGCGGCGATTGGTGCCGTGACCTTCAGCGGCTCAGTGATTGCGTTTGGCAAACTGTCGGGCAAATACAAATTCCGCTTTTTTCAGGGTGCGCCGGTGCAGTTCAAGGGCCAGCACCAACTCAACCTAGTCCTGGGCCTGGCGACGGTTGCCCTGGGCCTGGTGTTTATGTTCACCGAGAACTGGCCGGCGTTTTTTGCCATGCTGGCACTGGCTTTTGTGATGGGGGTGCTCATCATCATCCCGATTGGCGGGGCCGACATGCCGGTGGTGGTGTCGATGCTCAACAGCTACTCGGGCTGGGCGGCGGCGGGTATTGGCTTTAGTTTGAACAATTCGATGCTCATCATTGCAGGGTCACTCGTGGGCAGTTCGGGTGCGATCCTGAGCTACATCATGTGCAAGGCAATGAACCGCAGCTTCTTCAATGTGATTTTGGGCGGTTTTGGTGGTGAGACAAGTGCGGCGGCCACTGGCAAAGTAGAGGCGCGTCCGGTCAAATCCGGCAGCGCCGACGACGCCGCCTTTGTGCTCGGCAATGCCGAAACCGTGGTCATCGTGCCTGGCTATGGCCTAGCGGTGGCACGTGCCCAGCATGCCGTGAAAGAACTCGCCGCTAAGCTGACGGAAAAAGGCATCACGGTGAAGTACGCCATTCACCCCGTCGCAGGCCGTATGCCCGGCCACATGAATGTGCTGCTGGCTGAAGCCGAGGTGCCGTACGACCAGGTGCATGAGATGGAAGACATCAACGGCGAATTTGGCCAGGCCGATGTAGCGATTATTCTGGGTGCGAATGATGTGGTGAACCCCGCCGCGCACATCAAAGGCAGCGCTATCTACGGCATGCCGATTCTGGAGGCCTACAAAGCCAAAACCATCATCGTCAACAAGCGCTCGATGGCCGCGGGCTATGCCGGGCTGGACAACGAGTTGTTCTACATGGACAAGACCATGATGGTGTTTGGCGACGCCAAAAAGGTGGTGGAAGACATGGTCAAAGCCATCGAATAGCCTAGGTCAAAGTGGCGGCGGGGTGCTGGCCGCCCCGTCTGGTGCCAGCCGCTGCTGCGCATGCGCCCTGCCAATCGCAACCACTTTGTCGAACGCTTTCCATTCGAGCATGCCGATGCCAGACACATCGGGCATGAAAGCCAGGTCCACCTGTTTGCGCATCCGCTTTTCGTGCGCTTTGCTCGCCATGGCCGCCACATTGAAGACAATGCTTGCCAAGCCGGGCAGCCCCTGGTAGCGACGCCGTTTGCGCGGCCGCAGAAAACGGTCAAAAAACAAGGCAAAACCTGAGGGCAGGACGGGAAAAGTCAGGGGCTGGTAGCTGTCCCGGCCCATGTCCACCCCAATCACCCGTGCTGCACCGCTGGCCCGCATGATGTCCACCGGGTAGTTGTTGAAGGTCCCGCCGTCGGTGAGCAGATCGCCCTGCCAAAGCACAGGCGGCAAGGCGGCTGGTATCGACACGCTGGCCGTGACACTGGTGGCCAGATCACCCAGGCGGAGTACCTGCATCTGGCCGCGCGAATAATTCGAGACGACACAGAAATACGGCTTCCACAAGTCCTCGATGTTCACTGGTGTGCCCAGGGCGTGCACGATGGCATTGCGGATGACTTGCGCCAGGCGCACGCCGCGCATGACCGAGATCAGCGGCAGCCAATTGACATCGCTGGTAGGGTTGGCGGAAAACGCGGCGCGGGCTTGCGGGATGACGCGCTGCATCGGCAAGTCCATCGCGGCATAGGCCGCCATCACTGCACCAATGCTGGTGCCGCCCGCCAAGTCCCATTCGATGCCGCGCGCCTGCAGCTCCTGCATGATGCCCAGCTGCGCAAAGCCCCGGGCACCGCCGCCCGCCAAGACCAAGCCCGTGGCCTGCCCGCACATGATGCGCGCCAGCCTGGCCCAGTCGCCATCGTGGCCAAGCCGGGTATGAAAATGCGACAGCCCTTCGACAGCAATGTGCGGCCGCGCGTCGAGCCAGCGCCGGGTGTGTCGCGGTATGTGCTCGGTATCGGGGTGCAGAAGCCACAGGCTTTGGGTCGCGGCAATGCAGGGGCCACACGTGAGTTGCCGGCGCTCCAGTTCGGTCATGTCGGAAGGACCTTCGGCCTGGGCCGCAAGCAGGACATGGTCGGCATGGCGCAGGCACAGCCGCGTCCAGGCGCTGTCATGCGTGTCGGCAACCAGCACCTGCATCGCGTGCTGCATCTCCTGCGCATCGAGCCAGGCCAGCAGGCGGTGGTGTTCGCTGGCATGGGAGGCTTCGGCGTCGGCTGCGCCAGGCCCCAGCGCGGCGTCGATGGATTCGCGCGTAATCAGTGCCATCGGGTGCGCATGGCTGGCATTGTGCGGGTGTCCCAGCGCGCGTTGCGCCGCCAGGTGGGCCAGCAAGCGCCGCCCCAGTGCCTGCGCATCCAGTCCCGCCTGCAACGGCACCACGCAGACGTTCACGTGATGCTTCTGGCCCGTCACGGGGCGGTTGCTTTTGGACAGTCGGCTGATGAGTTTGCGGGCCAGCGGCAAAGCGACCTTGGGCCAGGTTTGCAGCAATTGCGTGAAATGTTCGGCGCTGAGTTTCAGCAGCAGGCAGTCGCGCAGTGCCGTGATGGTGGCGCTGCGCGGCTCCTTGCTGATCACACCCATTTCGCCGATCGGCTCGCCGCGGCCGATATCGCCCAGCACCACGGTGCCTGCGTCCTCGCGCACGCTGGCACGCAGGCGGCCGGAGAGCACCAAATAGATGGCGTCAGAGGGGTCGCCCTGGCGGATCAGAACGCCTGTGGCGGGAAGATCGACGGTGGTCATGAGCGGCATGACTTGCGCCAGAAAGTCGGGCTCGATCTCGCCAAAAATTTCTTTCAGTGTGGCTTCTAGCAGCTGATGGTGCAGCGAGCTGGTGGACGACGCGGCTGTCTCGGCGGCAGTGGTCATGGCGTTTTGTTGTTGTGTTTACCCGGATTCTAGGGAGTTGACTGCGCGCCCAACCCCGAGCAAACGCGAAAACTCGGCCCGTATCCGCAGGCTTGGCCGGGTGCTGCGCGGGCCGGCGGTCTTTTCCTAGGGAAAACATAGGCGATATCTTGTCAGTTTGCCGACAGAATACCCCCATCTTCTTATTGGAAAACTGACATGAATGCAAATGATTTGGCCGCGCGCCCCTGGCTTAGCGCATACCCTAAGGGCGTGCCTGCCGACATTGACGCTGCGCAATACCCGTCGCTGGTGGCGCTGCTGGAAGAGGGCTTCAAAAAGCACGCCAACCGTGTCGCCTACAGTTTCATGGGCAAAGACGTCACTTTCAGCGAAACCGACAGCCTGAGCCAGGCGTTTGGCGCTTACCTGCAGGGCCTGGGTTTGGCCAAAGGCGATCGGGTGGCCATCATGATGCCCAATGTGCCGCAATACCCAATTGCCGTGGCGGCGATCTTGCGCGCCGGCTATGTGGTGGTCAACGTGAACCCGCTGTATACGCCGCGCGAGCTGGAGCACCAGCTCAAGGACTCGGGCTCCAAAGCCATTGTCATTATTGAAAACTTTGCCACCACACTACAGCAGTGCATCGCCAACACCCCCGTCAAGCATGTGGTGCTGGCGGCGATGGGTGACCGCCTGGGTGTGCTCAAGGGGGCGTTGGTCAATTACGTGGTGCGCAGCGTCAAGAAAATGGTGCCAGCCTTTAATCTGCCGGGCGCGGTTCGCTTCAATGAAGCCATTGCCCAAGGCACGGCGGCGCTGAGCCAGGGGAAGTTCAAAAAACCGGCGATCACTCCCGATGATGTCGCAGTGCTGCAGTACACCGGCGGTACCACCGGCGTCAGCAAGGGCGCGGTGCTGTTGCACCGCAATGTGATTGCCAATGTGCTGCAGTCCGAGGCTTGGAACATTCCCGCGATGGCCAGCATGACGCCGGGTGAGCAGCCCACCTACGTCTGCGCGCTGCCGCTCTACCATATCTTCGCCTTCACGGTGAACATGATGCTGGGCATGCGGGCGGGCGGTAAAAACGTGCTGATCCCCAACCCGCGCGACCTGCCGGCCGTGCTCAAAGAGCTGGCCAAGCACAAGATCAACAGTTTCCCGGCAGTCAACACGCTGTTCAACGGCCTGGCCAACCACCCCGATTTCAACAAGGTGGACTGGTCGCACCTGAAAATCTCGCTCGGCGGCGGGATGGCGGTGCAAAGCGCGGTGGCCAAACTGTGGCTAGAGAAAACCGGTTGCCCGATTTGCGAGGGCTACGGCCTGTCCGAAACCTCGCCCTCGGCGAGTTGCAACCCGACCAACAGCAAAGCCTACACCGGCACCATCGGGGTGCCGATTCCCGGCACCTGGTTCAAGCTGCTCGACGACGACGGCAACGAAGTGGCCAAAGGCCAGCCGGGCGAAATCGCCATCAAAGGCCCTCAGGTGATGGCGGGCTACTGGCAGCGGCCCGACGAAACCGCCAAGGTCATGACGGCCGACGGCTACTTCAAATCGGGCGACATTGGCATCCTGACCGAAGAAGGCTTCTTCAAAATTGTCGACCGCAAGAAAGACATGGTGCTGGTCAGCGGCTTCAACGTCTACCCCAATGAGGTCGAAGACGTGGTGTCCCAACTGCCCGGTGTGATGGAGTGCGCGGTGGTGGGCGTGGCGGACGAGAAAACCGGTGAAGCCGTCAAGCTCGTGATCGTGAAAAAAGACCCAGCCCTCACCGAGCAGCAAGTGCGTGACTATTGCAAGGCCAATCTGACGGGCTACAAGCAGCCCAAGGTGGTCGAATTCCGCAGTGACATGCCCAAAACACCGGTGGGCAAAATCTTGCGGCGCGAGCTGCGTGACAAGAAGTGATGCACAGTTCCGCGGTAGCTCAGAACGCAGGCCGAAAGCAGCGGCCAGTCGCAGTAATGTGACAAGCTGTCACATTACTGGCAGACAATAAAAAGCAGCCAGCCGGCTGCTTTTTTGTTTTGGAGAGGCCATGCCCAAAGTTGCCATCGTCAGCGCCATGCAGGGTGAACTCAGCGCCTTGCTCGAGCTCATGCCCAAAGGCCGCAAAACGGTGCACGGCGGACGCGAGTTTTGGCAGGGCCGCTTGCACGGGCATGAGGTGGTGATGGTGCTCTCCCGCCTTGGCAAAGTCGCCGCCGCCACCACCGCCACCATCCTGGCCGAGCGTCTGGGCGTACAGCACGTGGTGTTCACCGGTCTGGCCGGCGGTCTTGGCTCGGGTATCCGCGTGGGCGATGTGGTGGTGGCTGACGCGTTTATCCAGCACGACATGGACGTCTCGCCGCTGTACCCGCAATTCGAGGTGCCGCTGTATGAAAAAGCCTGTTTTCGAACCGACGCCGAGATGACCCAGAAGCTGGTCAGTGCCAGCCAGCATGTATTGGCCGACCCGAAAGCCGTGTTGGGCGCCGATGCGGTAGTGGCCTTTGATTTGGGCAACAACCGCGTCCACCTGGGCCTGGTCGCCACCGGCGACCGTTTCATTACTTCAGCACAAGAGAGCCACGCCATTCAGACCGCGCTGGGCGCCCATGGGCTGGACGCCCTGGCGGTGGAAATGGAGGGCGCGGCGTTTGCGCAAGTGTGTTTTGACTACGGCATCCCGTTTGCGGCGGTGCGTACCATCTCCGACCACGCCGACCATGCTGCGCATGTGGATTTCAAGCGTTTCTTGCGCCGGGTCGCCAGCCGTTACAGCGCGGCGATTATTGAGCATTATCTAAATTGATAGCAATCTAGGCAGGAAACACCTTGGCTAGAGGTTGATTTGGCTTATAAAACGCGCATTTTGGCCTGCCGGGGGGCTTTCCAGCGTTTTGGGCGCTTTGGATGGGCCGGCCCTATTTGAGCCAGCCGCGCCGCCTGAAATACCACATCGGCACGATCGCCGACGCCGCCATCAGCGCCAGCGCGAGCGGGTAGCCCCAGCGCCAGGCCAGCTCGGGCATGAACTGGAAGTTCATGCCGTAGAGGCTGGCGATCAAGGTCGGCGGGAGCAAGGCGACGCTGGCCACCGAGAAAATTTTGATGATCTTGTTCTGGTTGATGTTGATGAAGCCGACCGTGGCGTCCATCAAAAAGTTGATCTTGTCGAACAAAAAGGCGGTGTGGCTGTCGAGCGAGTCGATGTCGCGCAGAATCTGGCGCGCTTCTTCAAACTGGTCGGTGGTGAGGATTTTGCTGCGCATCATGAAGCTGAGGGCGCGCCGTGTGTCCATCACGTTGCGGCGGATGCGGCCGTTCAAGTCTTCCTGCCGTGCAATGCTGGCGAGCACCTCGCCGGCGATGGCATCGGTCACGTCGCCCGACAGCACTTGTTTGCTGGTGATTTCCAGCGCGTCGTGGATGCCTTCGAGCGTGTCGGCCGAGTATTCGGCGTCGGCGTCAAACAGTTTGAGCATCACCTCCTTGGCGTCTTCAATCAGGCCGGGCATGCGGCGCGCACGCATGCGCAGCAGGCGAAACACCGGCACGTCCTCGTCATGGATGGAAAACAAAACGCCCTTGCTCCTCAAAGCGTCGTTCATCAGGTTCAGGATGAAGGCCACCCGCACCGTGCTGGGTGCGTCCTGGTCGGCCACCAGAAAGTCCGAGCGGATGTGCAGCTCGCCGTTGTCTTCTTCATAAAAGCGCGCCGACTCCTCGATGTCCTCGTCCATCGCGTCGTCGGGAATGATCAGCCCGTAGTACTCCGAGACCCAGCGCTTTTCTTCAGGCGTGGGGGATTCCAGATCCACCCAGATCGGCTGGAATTTGGCGAGTTCTTCAAGCGACTCGATTTCTTCCTGAAAAAGGCGCCCGTTGGCTAGGCTGAAAATATTGAGCACGGCGTCTCCCGGTGGGGTGGGGCATCGGCACGGCGGCCAGATGGCAAAGTGGGCGAGTGATGGTGGTTTTCACTGCCCGATGCCCAGGCGCTGCGCAAGAGCCGGGGGGTCAGCGGCGTGAAAACCACCCTGAAGTGGGGATGTCCAAGGCGTGGTCCTGAAATTGAGACAGGCGCGATTATGGCACTGCAAAGTCGGGCGCGGCAGGCTCCCCCACCACGCTTGGGGCCGCAAAAAAAGCCACCAACTCGGCTTCGCGTGCCTGTGCGTCCTGCTCCCCCAAGGCGATGAGGGCGTGCACAAAGCCTGGCTCAAACAGCAGGTAGCTGGCCAGCGCCGCGCCGCCGCCCTGCAGCTTGCCAAACACTTCCAGCACGTGGCGGGTGGCGTGCGGCAGCTCATCTGCATGCTGCTGCGCCAGCAAATCCAGTGATTGGCTGGGCTGTATGCACAGCACCTGCACCGGTTTGTAAGGCAGGTGCGCTGCCAGTTCGCGCGGCAGTTGCGCCAGCGTGCGGGTCACGCGCTGGGTCTGCTCAACATCGGCTTGCAGGGTGTCATGAAAGACGCTGGCCATCGCATGCCCGGCAATCCCGGCCATGCTGGGCTTTCTCAGGCCGGCACCGGCGCTGGCCTGCCCAAGGCCTGCCCGTTGCGGCTGCGACACGCCCACCACCAGCAGCTTGCGCGCGCCCAAATGAATGGCCGGCGACAGCGGCGAGATGTTGCGCATCGAGCCGTCGCCAAACTGCTCGCAGGCACCGTCCACCCACAGCGGGGTCGGCGGGAAAATGAAGGGCAGGGCGCTCGACGCCATCAAATGCTCGATCGTGATGGGCTGAGCTTCGGCGCGCTTGCCTGGGCGGTCCCAGCCCTTGGCCGCGTGGTCGTGGAGGGTGTGACAAAAGGTCCAGTGCACGCCACTGCTGTAGCTTGACGCGGTCACTGCCAGCGCCAAAATGGCGCGCACCTTGAGAGCTTCTTCAATCCCTTGCAGGGAAATGCAGCGGTGCAAAGTGTCCACCAGCGGCGTGTTGTCGAGCAAGGCACTGCGCATTTTGGCGCTGCGCGTCAGTCGCCAGGCTGCCGACCAGCGGCTGGCACGGCCAGCCCAACTGGCCCAAGTAGGCAGCGTCAATTCGTAGACTGCGGGGGAGCGCAGTTGCATCCAGAAGTCGTGCAACTGGTCAAACGCCAGTAAGCCCTGCACGGCGCTGCTGGCCAAATACGTGGAATTAATCGCACCTGCCGACGTACCAATCAAGACTTGGAAGGGGAAGCTTTTGGGATCATGCCCGTGCTTTGCCAGCAGGCTCGCCAGCCGCCGCAGCACGCCGACTTGGTAGGCCGTGCGGGCACCGCCGCCCATCAGGACCAAGCCCGCTGCGGCATGCGCCGGTTTGACCAAGGCGGAAGAGATGATGGTGTCTAGGCTCATTGAAGTCTTTCGGGAGGCCTTCAGGTGTAGGGGGCAAAGCCGGGCTTTGCGGGCGCAGGCCAGCGCGTCTGTGGGGTCGGTGGTAGATTGGGTTTTACTTTATGAAACCCCATGCCTGCAAGCACTCTCAATGACCCTTCAACGCTCCCTATTGGTCCGACCCTGCACCTGAGCCCGCGACGTGAATTGTGGCTGCTGCTGACCTTGGCAGGAATCCAGTTCACCCACATTCTTGATTTCATGATCATGATGCCGCTGGGGCCGGAGTTCACCCGGATATTTGGCCTGAGCGATGCGCAGTTTGGTTTGTTGGTGTCAGCTTATACCCTCTCGGCCGCTGTTTCGGGCTTGTTTGCTTCTACCTACATCGACCGCTTTGACCGGAAAAAGTTGCTGCTCACGCTGTATGTGCTGTTTGCGCTGGCAACGCTGGCCTGCGGCCTGGCTAACAGCTACGAGACACTGATGGCGGCACGCATTGCCGCCGGCGTGTTTGGCGGCGTGTTGTCGGCGCTGTCCCAAACCATTGTGGGCGACCTGATTCCTTTCGAGCGGCGAGGCCGGGCCATGGGTGTTGTGATGACGTCTTTTTCACTCTCGACCGTTGCGGGTGTTCCCGCCGGGCTGTTTTTAGCTACGCACCTGAACTGGCATGTGCCGTTTTTCGGCATTGCAGCCATCAGTGCGGTGCTGGCGGTAGTGGCCGCGCTGACACTGCCGCGCATAGACGCCCATTTGCACGCCGCAGACCGGCCCTCCCCCTTGCGCGGGGTTTGGCAGGTGCTGCGCGAGGCTGATCATTTGCGGGCGTTCGGCCTGTCGGCTCTGCTTATGTTTGGCGGCTTTACCGTGATTCCTTTTCTCACCATCGCGATGCAGGCCAATGCCGGTCTGACGCCCACCGAGGTGCCTTACATCTACTTGTGCGGCGGCGCACTCACCTTGTTTTCGGCGCGCTTTTTTGGCCGCTTGACCGACCGCTGGGGCAAAGTCCGCACTTTCAGGACCATGGCATTGGCGGTGTGCGTGCCGCTGGTCACCGTCACGCTGCTGCGGCACCAGCCGCTGTGGGTGGTGTTGCCCGTGACCAGCTTGTTTTTTATTCTCATGAGCGGGCGCATGATTCCTGCCATGGCGATGTTGGCTTCTGCGGCGAAGCCGTCTGTGCGGGGCGCTTTTATGACGCTCAACACCAGCGTGCAATCGGCCGCAATGGGGCTCGCAGCCTTGGTGGGCGGATTGATCATTTCGCGAGACGCGCAAGGCATGGTGCAGTTTTACTGGGCTGCGGCCTTGCTGGGGGTCGGCGCGCACTGCGCTGCGGTATGGCTGTCGGGGCGGATCAATTTGGCTGATGCGCCAAAACCACAGGCCAACCATTAAGCATTGTGCATTAATAATCCAGTCATTTTTGAAAAAATAACGGCTTGCATTTGGCGCTGTGCAGGCGCATAGTGAAGATGAACAAGGCCTTGTTCAACTGCTCCTCCTCCCAGCATTTTTTCGATGCTTGGCGGTTTTCGGAGTGGTGCTTTTCATTGACTCAGCAACCGGAGAAGGTGTATGAATTTGACGATCAGCGGTCATCATCTGGAAGTTACCCCTGCCCTGCGCAGTTATGTCACGGGCAAAATAGGCCGCATCAATCGGCATTTCGATCAAGTGGTGGATGTGAAAGTGCTGCTTTCGGTTGAAAACCAGCGCGAGAAGAGCCTGCGGCAACGCGCAGAATGCAATATCCATGTCAAAGGCTCAGACCTGTTTGCCGAAAGTGCGCATGCCGATTTGTATGCGGCGGTCGATGACTTGGTTGACAAGCTGGACCGCCAGGTGGGGCGCTATAAAACCCGTTTGCAGGAACACCACCATGCGGCCTCCAAACGCCTGATGTAGACGCGCTGCGGGAAGCTTTACCCATTAGAAGCCGCCGATTTGGCGGCTTTTTGCCTGGGCAGGCAGGCTGTAGGCGAACTACCACACCGGCGATTGCATCAAATTGTCACAAGTGCATAATGCGCCCACCATCATGAACCGACTCACGTCCATACTGCCTGCCGATCAGGTGCTGGTCAGCGTTGAAGCCAGCAGTAAAAAACGCGCTTTTGAAGAGGCGGGGCTGCTTTTTGAAAACTTGCACGGCCTCTCCCGCGCGCTGGTCACCGACAGCTTGTTCGCCCGCGAGCGGCTGGGCTCGACGGGGCTCGGACATGGTGTGGCGATTCCGCATGGCCGTATCAAGGGCCTAAAAACACCCATGGCGGCGGTGTTTCAGTTGGCCGACCAAATTGGCTTTGATGCGCCCGACGAAATGCCGGTAGGGCTGCTGATTTTTCTGCTCGTGCCCGAAGCCGCGACTCACAAGCATCTTGAAATTCTCTCTGAAATTGCCGAATTGCTCAGTGACGCCGGGCTGCGCGAGAAGATCAAAGGCAGTGCCAGTGCGCACGAGTTGCACACCTTGATTGCCACATGGCAGTCCGTCCAGACCGCTTGAATATGGTCCGCACGGTCGCTTACTGCGCGCAGCAAGTGAGCCTACAAATCAACGCAAATCCATCTTGAAGCCGACCGTCATCAGTGCAGATGTCTTGTTTGAAGACTTCCGTGCGGCCCTGAAATGGCAATGGATTGCGGGGCTGGGGGCTTCGGAGCGGCGCTTTGACGAAGTGGCCGTGCGCGCAGCCCGCTCGGGTGCTGATTTGGTCGGCTACCTTAACTATATCCACCCTTACCGTTTGCAGATTTTGGGCGTGCGCGAAGTCGCCTACCTGACCAATGGCTCGCAGGAGGACTGCGCACGCCGCATTTCGCGCATCGTGATGCTCGAGCCGCCGGTGCTGGTGCTGGCCGATGCGCAGGTCGCGCCCGATGCCCTGCTTGCTATTTGCGAACGGGCCCAAATTCCCATGTTCGCCACCCACGAGTCGTCAGCGTTTGTGATTGATGTGCTGCGTGCGTATTTGTCCAAACATTTTGCCGACCGCACGTCGATGCACGGCGTGTTCATGGACATTTTGGGCTTGGGCGTGCTCATTACTGGCGAATCGGGACTGGGCAAAAGCGAGTTGGGCTTGGAGCTGATCTCGCGAGGCAACGGACTGGTGGCCGATGATGCGGTGGATTTGTTTCGCATCAACCAGACCACGATTGAGGGGCGTTGCCCGGATTTGCTGCAAAACTTGCTCGAAGTGCGCGGCATTGGCCTGCTCGACATCCGCGGCATTTTTGGCGAGACGGCGGTTCGCCGCAAGATGCGCCTGAAAATGATTGTGCATCTGGTGCGCCGTGAAACCCTAGAGCGTGAATACGAGCGTATTCCCTACGAGCCGTTGACGCAAGACGTGCTGGGCGTGGCGGTGCGCAAGGTGGTGATTCAGGTAGTGGCGGGACGCAATATCGCGGTGCTGGTTGAGGCAGCGGTACGCAACACGATTTTGCAACTGCGCGGCATTGATACCTACCAGGAGTTTGTGGTGCGCCACCGCAAGGCAATGGCCGACCCGAAAAACCACCTCTAGCGGCGGCTGCCCATCTGCATTGGCGTTGTAGTTAGCCGGTTGGGGCAGGCGCTTTTTTGGCAGTGGGCATAAAGACTGAGGGCGTGGTCTGCAATCACAAAGCCTTTGGCTTGCGCCACTGCATGCTGGCGCTGCTCAATTTCCGCATCAAAAAACTCTTCGACTTGACCGCAATCCAGGCAGACCAAGTGGTCGTGGTGCTGACCCTCGTTGAGCTCATAAACCGCCTTGCCCGATTCAAAGTTGCTGCGGATCAGAATGCCCGCTTGCTCAAACTGTGTCAGAACCCGGTACACCGTTGCCAAACCGACGTCAGAGTGTTCCAGCAACAGCACGCGGAACACATCTTCGGCCGTCATGTGGCGTTGCTTTCCCGACTGGAAAATGTCGAGTATTTTGAGGCGCGGCAGGGTTGCCTTCAGGCCGGTGCTTTTGAGCTCGTCACTGGTTGACATGGGCGTCTTTCATAGGGGCCACCGGCTTGCCCAGCGCCAAGGGGCTGCAGCCATGCCATTACAATGATTTAATCACAGTCCGACTGCACCTCCCCTCCCCTATGACAGATTCTTACCGCCCTATTGCCCGGTTATTGCTCACGGTATTGGCGTGCATTCTGCTGCCTGCCTGCGGAAGTTTAGATCTGAGCCGCAGCCTGGTGAGCCGAATTTCTCCCTACCAGCTTGAGATTTTGCAAGGTAACTTCGTCTCGAAAGAACAGGTGGCGGCACTCAAGAGCGGCATGACCCGCCAGCAAGTGACCGAGCTGCTCGGTACGCCCTTGGTGGCGAGTTTGTTCCATGCAAACCGCTGGGACTATGTGTTTACTTTCAAGGGCCGCTCAGATCAGGCGCAATCGCGCAAGCTGACGGTTTTCTTCAAGGAAGACAGGGTCGAACGCTTTGAAGGCGACGACATGCCCAGCGAGGCCGAGTTTGTCGCTAAGCTGGATTCGGGCCGCAAGCTGGGCAAAGTGCCTCTGCTGGAGGCCACCCCTGAAGCTTTGAGTAAATTCAGCGCCAGTGCATCGACTCCCGCTGTGCCGGGCAGCTCGGTTTCGTTTGTGGTGACACCAGCCAATGTGGCTGGCAGCTACCCCCCCTTGGAGTTGGCCTCTCCAGCACCGGTTCGCTAGGCTGCCCCCGCGCCCGACCGGCTGTCATGACGACGCAAGTCCGCCCCAGCTCCTCGGCAACCTCGCCGCTTGGCATCGCCACTGCGGTCGCAGGGGCTTCAGGCCGCATGGGGCAAATGTTGGTACAGGCACTGCTCGATGGGGCTGAGTGCACATTGGTTGCTGCCTTGGAACAGCCGTCCAGCTCAGCCTTGGGTCAGGATTGCGCGCATGCGTTCGGCCGCAGCAGCGGTGTGTTGATCAGCGCGGATATACCCACTGCCCTGCAACAGGCCCGCGTCTTGATTGATTTCACCCGGCCCGAGGGCACCCTGGCGCATTTGCGGGTGTGTCGCACCCTGGGTTGCCACATGGTGATTGGCACGACCGGATTTACTGCGCCGCAAAAGGCAGAAATTGCCGAAGCGGCGAATCAGATTGCCATCGTGATGGCCCCTAACATGAGCGTCGGTGTCAATGTGACGCTCAAGTTGCTGGAGCTGGCCGCCAAGGCGCTGGCGACGGGCTACGACATTGAAATCATTGAGGCACACCACCGCCACAAAGTTGATGCGCCGTCGGGCACGGCGCTGAAAATGGGCGAGGTGATAGCCGCCGCGCAGGGCCGCGATTTAAAAGACTGTGCGGTCTATACCCGTGAAGGCGTCACCGGCGAGCGTGACCCCTCCAGCATTGGTTTTTCCGTGATCCGGGGCGGCGATATTGTGGGCGACCATGCCGTACTGTTTGCCGGTACAGGGGAGCGCATCGAGATCAGTCACAAGTCGTCCAGTCGTGCCACCTATGCGCAAGGCAGCCTGCGGGCCGTACGGTTTTTGGCTGCCCAGCAACGCGGCCTGTTCGACATGTTCGATGTGCTTGGTTTGAAATGAACCCCTTGCAAGTCCTGTCCCAAGGCGATGCGGTCAGCCGCACGGTGGCGCTGCTGCTGTTGCTGATGTCGGTGGCAAGCTGGGGGGTGATTCTTGTCAAGCTCAAATTGCTTGGCCAGGCCGGGTCTGATACGGCGCGTGCCACTGCAGCCTTTTGGCAGGCGGCCTCGCTCGAAGAAGCCCTTCAAAAAGTCCCCGCATTTGACAGGCAAGGGATGGTGACTCCCCTTATTGCTGCGGCGATGCAAGCCGGCCCCGCCGCGGCGGGCCAAGCCAGCCTAGCCCGCACGGGCGACAAAACCCAGCAGCTCACGCGCCTGCTGCGTGATGCGCTGCACCAGGTTCTGCGCAAGTTGCAGTTTGGTCAGGTGCTGTTGGCCACGGTGGGCGCGATCTCGCCGTTTGTGGGCCTGCTTGGTACCGTCTGGGGCATCTACCAGGCTCTCGCGGGCATTTCCAGCGCAGGCCAAATTACCATCGACCAAATTGCCGGCCCGGTGGGGGAGGCTTTGATCATGACCGCAGCCGGGTTGGCAGTGGCCATACCCGCCGTGTTGGCTTACAACGTGTATGGCCGAATGGCGGGCCGGGTTGAGGCCGACTTGGAAGGCTTTGCCCGCGATTTGCGCGACTTGTTGGCACAAAGCGATGGATTGAGCGCCGCTGCTCCGTCCCAAGGCGGGAAGGGCCCCTCGGGCGGCAGCGCAGCACCCGCAGTGGCCTGTGTGGGGGCAACCCCGCCATGAGCTTTGGCCGCCTTGATCGCCCCAGCGGCAGCCAACCCATGAGCGACATCAACATGACGCCGTTGATTGACGTCATGTTGGTTTTGCTCGTGATCTTCATGATCACAGCACCCTTGCTGGCCAGTGGCATCAAACTGGAGTTGCCCCGCTCGAGCACGCCGCAGGCCAAAGAGCCGCTGGCTTCTGTCACGCTGGCGCTCGACCGTGAAGGCACGGTGTTTTTGAATGACCGCGCCATCCGCCCGCCCGAATTGGCCCTGGCCCTCGCGCAAACCGCCAGCCGTAACCCGGACACTGAAGTGCAATTGCGCGCGGACCAGTCTGTGGCCTACGGAAGGGTGGTGGAACTGATGGACGTGGCGCAAAAGGCCGGTCTGAGTCGTATTGGCTTTGTCACCGACCCTGCTGCCGCCAAGCCTTCTGACTCATCGCGCCCCTGAATCGCCAACCCCATTTATGCAAGACAAGTACAACCCCAGCGCCGTAGAGGCCGCCGCTCAGGCACAGTGGCAGGCCCAGGATGCCTACCGCGTGCATGGGTATGCGCTCGACGCGCTAGGTCAACCCAAGCCGAAGTTTTATGCCTGCTCGATGTTGCCCTACCCCAGCGGCAAGCTGCACATGGGCCATGTGCGCAACTACACCATCAACGACATGCTCACCCGCCACTTGCGCATGAAGGGCTACAACGTGCTGATGCCGATGGGCTGGGACGCGTTTGGCCTACCGGCCGAAAACGCCGCGCTGAAGAACCGCGTGCCGCCCGCCGAGTGGACTTACAGCAATATCGCCGCGATGAAAAAGCAGATGCAGGCGATTGGCCTGGCGATCGACTGGAGCCGCGAAATCGCCACTTGCGACCCGAGCTACTACAAGTGGAACCAGTGGCTGTTTTTGAAGATGCTGGAGAAGGGCATTGCTTACCGCAAAACCCAGGTGGTCAATTGGGACCCGGTAGACCAAACCGTGCTGGCGAATGAACAGGTGATTGACGGCAAAGGCTGGCGCACCGGCGCGCCAGTGGAAAAGCGCGAGATTCCTGGCTACTACCTGAAGATCACCGACTACGCCGAAGAACTGCTCTCCGCCGTCAACAACCCCGCCGATCCGAACTACCTCAGCGGCTGGCCCGAGCGGGTGCGGCTGATGCAGGAGAACTGGATTGGCAAGAGCGAGGGCGTGCGCTTTGCGTTTCCGCACACCATCCGCGGCGCAGACGGCGCGCTGATCAGTGACGGACGCATGTATGTCTTCACCACCCGCGCCGACACCATCATGGGTGTGACCTTCTGCGCTGTGGCCCCGGAGCATCCGCTGGCGCTGCATGCGGCGCTGACCAACAGCAAGCTTGCGGCCTTCATTGAAGAATGCAAAGCTGGTGGCACCACCGAGGCCGAGCTGGCGGTGCGCGAAAAAGTCGGTATGAACACCGGCCTGCAAGTGCAGCATCCGCTCACCGGCAAAGCAGTCGATGTGTGGGTCGGCAACTATGTGCTGATGGGCTATGGTGACGGCGCGGTAATGGGCGTGCCCGCGCATGACGAGCGGGATTTTGCGTTTGCCAAGAAATACGGTTTGTCCATTCAGCAAGTCACGGCGATTCCCGACAAGGACTACAGCACGGCGGCCTGGCAAGACTGGTATGCCGACAAGCAGCAAGGCGTGGCCGCCTACTCCGGCAAGTACGACGGCTTGGCGTTCAAGGATTGCGTGAGCGCGGTTGCCGCCGACTTGATTGCTTTGGGCCTGGGCGAGAAAAAAACCACCTGGCGCTTGCGCGACTGGGGCATCAGCCGCCAGCGCTATTGGGGCACGCCGATTCCCATCATCCACTGCACTGAGCACGGCGCAGTGCCGGTGCCAGAAAGTCAACTTCCGGTCGTGCTGCCGCAAGAATGTGTGCCCGATGGCAGCGGCAACCCGCTGCACAAGCACGAAGGTTTCCATGCAAATGTGGTCTGCCCAGTCTGCGGCAAAACCGCCAGGCGCGAAACCGACACCATGGACACTTTTGTCGATTCATCGTGGTATTTCATGCGCTACTGTGACCCGCACAACAGTGAAGAAATGGTGGCTGACGGCACCGACTACTGGATGCCGGGGCCGGGGCATTCCGCCAGCGGGATGGACCAATACATCGGCGGCATCGAGCATGCCATCTTGCACCTGCTGTATGCGCGCTTTTGGACCAAGGTGATGCGCGACTTTGGTTTGGTCAAAACGAGTGAGCCGTTCACCCATTTGCTGACCCAGGGCATGGTGCTCAACCACATTTATTCGCGCAAGGGGGCGGGCGGCGGGATCGACTACTTCTGGCCGCAAGAGGTGGAAGATGTGCTCGACGCCAGCGGCAAGGTCACCCATGCCGTGCTGCGCCAGGCTAAAGGGGATTTGCCTGCGGGCACGCCGATCGCCTACGAAGGCGTGGGCACCATGAGCAAGAGCAAGAACAACGGGGTTGACCCGCAAGACCTGATTGAAAAATACGGCGCGGATACGGCGCGCCTCTACACCATGTTTACCGCGCCGCCCGAAGCCACACTGGAGTGGAACGAAGCGTCGGTCGAGGGTTCGAGCCGTTTCTTGAAGCGGATTTGGGATGTTGCTTTTCGCGAGTCTCATGCCATTAAGCTGGGCTTGAATTTTGAGCAAAATATTTCGGAGATTGTTGATCCTGTGTTGAAAGTTGCTCGAAGGGAGATTCATCTCATCCTGCGACAGGCTACTTACGATTACGAGCGTATGCAGTACAACACCGTTGTTTCGGCGTGCATGAAACTGCTCAAGACGATTGAAGGTTTGCCAAGCGGGCCATACGACATTGCTTCTGGTGACGTGGAGAGGTTTAAAACACAGGACCCGATAGCAATTAACTGCGCAGCCAAAGCTGAGTCTTTCGGAATCTTGCTTCGTGTGCTGTACCCCGTATGCCCACATTTAACAGATGTTTTGTGGCGAGAACTCGGATATGCGGACATGAAAGGCACTTTACTGGATGCTTCTTGGCCAGAGGTTGATGCTGCTGCATTAGTACAAGACGAAATCGAACTCATGCTGCAAATCAACGGCAAACTGCGCGGGGCCATCCGCGTCGCGGCCGATGCCGCGCGCGAGCACATCGAGGCGGCGGCACTGGCCAGCGACGTCTTTGTTAAACAGGCCCAGGGCGCGCCAGCGAAAAAAGTCGTGGTGGTGCCCGGCCGTTTGGTGAATGTGGTGATTTGATGCAAGTCTCCAAACGGCTCTTCCCTGCGCTGGTGCTCGCCAGCTTGGCCCTCGCCAGCACCGGCTGCGGCTTCCAGTTGCGCGGCACCCCTGGTTTTTCATTCACCAGCATGTACGTCAGTCCGGCGGCCAATGCGGTCGGCTTTTCGCAAGAGCTGGTGCGGCGGCTGGCCGCCAACACGCAGTTGGAGGTCATTCAAGACCCGGCCCAACTGGCGCGCGCCCAGGTGGTGCTGGACATCCTGTCGGAGCAGCGCGAGAAAGTGGTGGTCGGGCGCAATGCGGCCGGCCAGGTGCGTGAATACCAGTTGCGCACCCAGGTCCGCTTCAAGTTGCGCAACAGCCGCGGGGTTGAGCTCATTGCCCCGACCGAGATCGCGCAGCAACGCGACATCAGCTTCAACGAAACCATTGTGCTGGCCAAAGAGGTGGAAGAAAACCAGCTCTACCGCGACATGCAAATCGACATTGCCCAGCAGATCATGCGCCGCCTGGCGGCCATCCAGGACGCCCGCTGATTCCGCCAGCAGGCCTAGCTTCCCAAGCCCCTCCATGCAACTGGCCGCCGCACAGCTCAGTGCCCATTTGCAAAAAGGCCTGAAGCCCTTGTACGCGCTGCATGGCGACGAGCTGTTGCTGGTGCAGGAAGCCGCCGACACTATTCGCGCCGCCGCCCGCAGCCAGGGCTACAGCCAGCGCACCAGCTTTACCGTTGCCGGTGCCCACTTTGACTGGGGCGAGGTGCTCGCCGCCACCGGCTCGCCGGGCTTGTTTGCCAGCCGCCAAATCGTCGAAGTCAATCTGCCGTCGGGCAAACCCGGCAAGACCGGCAGCGCCGCGCTGCAGCAGTTGGCGGCGCAGCTGCAAGCCCAGGACGACACCTTGCTGCTGGTGACTTTGCCGCGCCTGGACAAACCCAGCAAAACCAGCGCCTGGTTTGCTTGCCTGGAGCAGTTTGGCGTGGCACTGCAAATTGAGCCGGTCGAGCGCCAGGCCCTGCCCCAATGGATTGCCCAGCGCTTGCAGCGCCAGGGCCAGTGCGTCGAAGGCGGCGAGCTGGGTCAGCAAACCCTGCAGTTTTTCGCCGACCGGGTGGAGGGCAATCTGCTGGCCGCGCAGCAGGAGATACGCAAACTGGCTTTGCTTTACCCCGCCGCCGCGGCGGGCGCTCAAGCCAAGCCCCAGGTGCTGACCTTGGCGCAAGTCCAGTCGGCGGTGACCAATGTGGCGCGCTATGACGTTTTCAAACTCAGCGAGGCGGTGCTCTCAGGTCAGCTGCAGCGCACCACCCGCATGCTCGAGGGCCTGCGCGCCGAAGGTGAGGCCGAGGTGCTGGTGCACTGGGCGCTGGCCGAAGACATTGCCGCGCTGGCGCGTGTCAAAGATGCATTGAATGCAGGCCGGCCGATGCCGCTGGCGCTGCGCGAGCAACGCGTCTGGGGGCCGCGTGAGCGCTTGTTTGAGCGCTTGCTGCCGCGTCTGGCCACAGCCCGCCTGGGCGAGCTGCTGCTGGCGGCGCACCAAGTGGACGGCATTGTCAAAGGTCTGCCCGCCCCCGGTTGGCCTACCAGCGGCTGGCAAGCTCTGCACCGCTTGGCGGTGCTGCTGTGCCAGGCGTGCCAGGGTACATCGGCCCCAGCGCGCGGCGCATAAAATCGGGCCATGTCAGACCAAAACCTCACCGACCTCATGCACACCTTGGGTTTGCAGGCAAAACGTGCCGCAGCCAGCATGTCAATTGCCAGTACTGCTTCTAAAAATGAAGCGCTCAGGGGCTTGGCCCAGTTGCTGCGCGGCAACGTGCACGCTCTGCAGGCCGCCAACGCCAACGACCTGGTGCGCGCGCGCAGTGAGGGCTTGTCCGAGGTGCTGGCGGACCGCCTGCACCTTTCGGCCAAGGAGATTGAAACCGTCGCGCTGGGCTGCGAGCAGCTCGCCGCCATGCCCGACATGATTGGCGACATCACCGGATTGCGCCAGCAGCCCAGCGGCATCCGGGTCGGCCAGATGCGGGTGCCGATTGGTGTGTTCGGCATGGTCTACGAGAGCCGCCCCAACGTCACCATCGAAGCCGCCAGCCTGTCGATCAAGAGCGGCAACGCCTGTATTTTGCGCGGCGGCTCCGAGGCCATCGAGTCCAACCGCGCCCTCGCGGCGCTGGTGCAGCGCGCCTTGGCAGAGGCCGGTTTGCCTGTCCATGCGGTGCAGCTCGTGCCCACCACCGATCGCGGCGCGGTGGGCCTGCTGATTGCCATGCCCGAATATGTGGACGTCATCATTCCGCGCGGCGGCAAAGGCCTGATTGCGCGCATCAGCGCCGAGGCGAGAGTCCCGGTCATCAAGCACCTTGACGGCAATTGCCATGTGTATGTGGATGACCCTTGCGATCTGGCGATGGCGCTGCGCATTGCCGACAACGCCAAAACGCAGAAGTTCAGCCCGTGCAATGCCGCCGAGGGCCTGCTGGTGGCGCGCGGCGTGGCCGAGGCCTTTTTGCCGCGGATCGCCGCGATTTTTGCCGCCAAAGGCATCGAAATGCGGTGTGATCCGGCGGCAGCTAGCATATTGCTTGCTTATAAAGCTATTAATTTAGAAGCGAATGTACAGCTTGCGCAGGAGCAGGACTGGTTTGAAGAGTACCTCGCGCCGATCATCAGCATCAAGGTGGTGGCCGGGCTGCAGGAGGCCATTGACCACATCAACCACTACTCCAGCCACCACACCGACGCCATCGTGACCACTGACCACCAGCATGCCCAGCGCTTTTTGCGCGAGGTTGATTCGGCCAGCGTCATGGTCAACGCCAGCACCCGCTTTGCCGACGGTTTCGAATACGGCCTGGGCGCGGAGATCGGCATCTCGACCGACAAATTCCACGCCCGCGGGCCGGTCGGCATCGAAGGCCTGACCTGCCAGAAATGGGTCGTGCTGGGCCAGGGCGAAGTGCGTGGCCAGGCCCCGGCGGGAGAAGGCGATTGAGCACGCTGGACATCCTCAAAGCGGCCAGGCCCGACTTCTGGGCCAGCAGCGGCTACGCCTGGCTGGCGCAGCCCGGTGACGGCACGCTGGCCGTGACCGACGATTTTTTGCGCCATTTGCTGCAGCGCCCGGAGCTGGCACCGATAGCCCAGTCTTGCGCGGCTGAGGCTGCCTTGCACGAGCGCTTGCTGGCCGAGCCGCGCCAGGCGGTGGCGGCGCAGGTGCTGCAAAAAATCCGCGATGCCGATGCGGCGGCCAACTATGGCGTGTGGCTGCGTTTTCGGGACCGCTTGCTCGCTGCGCCGAGTTTGCAGGCGGCCTACCTGGCCTTGTTTCAGGGCCAGGGCGTGGACGTGCCGCCCGCGCTGGTGCATGAGCTGACACAAATTTTGCTTCGGCATGTGCTGCATACGGACGCGCAGCCGATGCACGCCCGGGCCGCCGAAATGCTGTTCCGCCCGCAAAAAATCGCCATTCAGGAAGACGGCATGGTGATGTCGGCGGACGCGGAAACGGTGGAGCGCCACGCCGTCTCGGGCGGCTTTGGCAGCATTGGCGAGCTGCTGGCGCAAGGCGGCATACCGCTGCGCACTGCCGAGCTCGACGTGCTGTCGGGTGACAACGCCGACCTGTACTGGCAGCGCAGCGAAGCCTTTGACCTGGTGGTCTGCCTGAACCATGGCCAGCCCGCGCTCGCCGCCCTGTGTCGCGTGCTCGAGCGCTGGGTCGCGCATTTCCTGCGGGTTGAGGTGACGATTGCGCCCGCCCGCGAGATCAATGACGACGACTGGCGCTGGCATGTCGGCCTGGACGCCCAGGCCAGCGCGGTCTTGAACGACCTCTATACCGGCAAAGACGTGGACGATGCGCGCATGGGCCGCCTGCTGTGCCTGTTCAAGCTCGAGTTTGCCGACCCCGCCGACATGCTGTCCGAACTGTCGGGCAGCCCGGTGTACCTGGCGATGGCGATGGACGAGCACCAGCTGCTCAAACTCAAGCCGCAAAACCTGTTGCTGAACCTGCCGCTGGCGCGGCGCTCGTAGGCCGTCAAAACGGCTTTGAACGTCAATTTATGGATCATTTAGACCTCTAGCCAAGGTATATTCTGCCTTAGGCGCTATCAAAATAATAATCCTGTTGCGGCCCACAAACCCGTTCGCTTGGCTTGCAACCGGCCCGGCCAACCCCAAATTCCTACAATCCGCCGTCTTGATGGCCTGCACCCGCCAGCCAGGCACAACCTGTATAAAAAGGGCCGTATGGTTCCCCATCTGATCACTGCACTGACCGGCCCCATCAATGAACTGGAGCAGCGCGTGCTGGACTCCATGCCCGCCATCGAGCGCTGGTTCCGGCTCGAATGGATGGAGCACACGCCGCCGTTTTATACCGCCGTGGACATCCGTAACGCCGGCTTCAAGCTGGCCCCGGTGGACACCAACCTCTACCCCGGCGGCTGGAACAACCTGACACCCGAGATGCTGCCGCTGGCGGTGCAGGCAGCGATGGCGGCGATCGAGAAAATTTGCCCCGAGGCGCGCAACCTGCTGGTGATCCCCGAAAACCACCCGCGCAATACCTTCTACCTCGCCAGTGTGTTGCAACTCAAGCGCATCTTCCACATGGCCGGGCTGAATGTGCGGATTGGCTCGATCAGCCCCGACATAAAACAGCCCACCACCATTGCTCTGCCCACCGGGGAGAGCATCACGCTGGAGCCGGTCATCCGTACCAAAAACCGGCTCGGCCTGAAAAATTTCGACCCCTGCACCATCCTGCTCAACAACGACCTCTCGGCCGGCACGCCCGGCATCCTGGAAGACATCCACGAGCAGTACCTGCTGCCGCCGGTGCATGCGGGCTGGACTGTGCGCCGCAAGAGCAAGCATTTCCAGACCTATGACGAGATTGCCAAGCGTTTTGGCAAGGTGCTGGGGGTGGACCCGTGGCTGATCAACCCGATGTTCAGCAAATGCGGCCAGGTAGATTTCGCCGCCGAGGACGGCCTGGACGGCCTGACCAGTAACGTCGATGCGCTGCTGACCAAAATCCGGAAAAAGTACAAGGAATACGGCATCAACGAAAAGCCGTTTGTGGTGGTCAAGGCCGACGACGGCACTACCGACAGTGCGCAGGCTGGTGCCTGCGGCATGGGCATCATGACAGTGCGCGATGCCAAAGACCTGCAAAGCCTGGCCCGCCAAACTCCGGCGGCCGGCAAGGGCAAGCCCGCGCAGTGTGAAGTCATCATCCAGGAAGGCGTACTCACCAACGAGCGTATTAACGACGCCGTGGCCGAGCCGGTGGTCTACCTGATGGACCGTTATGTGGTCGGCGGTTTCTACCGCATTCATGCCGACCGCGGCAACGACGAAAGCCTTAGCGCGCCGGGCTCACGCTTTGTGCCATTGGCCTTCGCCGAGAGTACGCGCTTACCGCAGCCCGGCGTACCGCCGGGAGCCAGCGCGCCCAACCGGTTCTACATGTACGGCGTCGTGGCCCGCCTGGCGATGCTGGCGGCCAGCTACGAACTCGAAGCGACCGACCCTGACGCCGAAGTCTACGACTGAGCTGCGGTGCCGTTCCGGGCTGGCGCGAGCAGTTGCTGCGCCGCAACAAAACTGTAACTTGTCGGGCTTTCAGGCGCGGCGAACTTGCAAGCCCAAAGCCGAAGCGCACAATAACTTTCCCTGAATTACCGCAATCGCCGCCCACCTTCAGCGCCATGAAGTGTGCCGATTGATGTTTGTGAACAAGTCCAAATCCTCTCTCGCAGCGCTGACCATCGGTGCTGTCGGTGTTGTCTACGGCGACATCGGAACCTCCCCGCTCTACGCCTTCAAAGAAGTTTTTGCGGCAGGCCATGTGCCGATCACGCCGGACAACGTGCTGGGCGTGCTGTCGCTGTTTTTCTGGACTTTGATGGTGGTGGTGTCGCTGAAATACGTGCTGCTGATCATGCGCGCCGACAACAACGGCGAAGGCGGGCTGATGGCGCTGCTCACGCTGGCCTCAAGCTCGGTCAAAGACAAACCCGCCTTGCGCCGCGTGCTGCTCACGCTGGGCGTGTTTGGCGTGGCGCTGTTTTTTGGCGACGGCGTGATCACCCCGGCGATCTCGGTGCTGTCTGCGGTGGAAGGTCTGGAGATCATCACCCCCGCCGCCAAGCCGTATGTGGTGCCGATTTCGCTGGTGGTGCTGGTCGCGCTATTTGCAGTGCAGCGGCGCGGCACCGGCGATTTGGGCAAGTTGTTTGGCCCGATCACGGTGCTCTGGTTTGTCGCCATTGCGCTGACCGGGCTGGCGCAGATCGTGCAAAACCCCAGTGTGCTGTGGGCGGTGATGCCAACCTATGCCATTGGTTTTGCCTTCGACCATATCGGGCTGGCCTTCCTCACCCTGGGGGCGGTGTTTTTGTGCGTGACCGGGGCTGAGGCGCTGTATGCCGACATGGGCCACTACGGCAAAAAGCCGATCCAGCTGGCCTGGTTCAGTCTGGTCATGCCGGCCCTGACGCTGAATTATTTTGGCCAGGGTGCGCTGGTGCTGGCGGATCCGGCTGCCGCCAAGAATCCGTTTTATTTGATGGTGCCTGAGTGGGCGCTGATACCGATGGTGGCGCTGGCCACAGCGGCCACGGTGATTGCCTCGCAGGCGCTGATCTCGGGCGCTTTTTCGGCCACCCGGCAGACTATTCAGCTCGGCTTTTTGCCGCGGCTTAGCGTGCTGCACACGTCGATCAGCGAGACCGGGCAAATCTATATTCCCGCCGTCAATTGGACGCTGCTGGGCGGTGTGGTGATGGCGGTGACGTTCTTTGGCTCGTCGTCGGCGCTGGCGGCGGCCTACGGCATTTCGGTCAGTCTGGTGATGGTGATCACGACCTTGCTGACGTTTTTCGTCATCCGCTACCACTGGAAGCTGCCGCTGGCGCTCTGCCTGGCCGCCACCGGCTTTTTTGTGCTGGTGGACATGGCCTTTTTTGCCTCGAATGCGCTCAAGATTGCGCAAGGCGGCTGGTTCCCGCTGGCCTTGGCGGCGCTGCTCTATGTTGTCATGGTGACCTGGAAACAGGGCCGCGCCATCCTCTCGCAAAAGCTGCGCGAGGACTCGCTGTCGCTGGAAGATTTTCTGGAAACCGTGTTCACCAACCCGCCGGTGCGGGTCGAGGGCACGGCGGTGTTTTTAAGCGCCGAGCCAGGCGCGCTGCCAAATGCGCTGCTGCACAATTTGAAGCACAACAAGGTGCTGCACGACCACAATTTGTTCGTCACCGTGCGGATGCAAGAGGTGCCGTGGGTTGGCCTGGCCAAGCGGGTGGAGATCAGCTCGCTGGGCCACAACTGCTGGCAGGTCATCATCAACTACGGCTTCAAAAACGAGCCTGACTTGCCCAAGGCGCTAGAGCAAATCAAGGGCCGTGGCTGCGAGATAGAAGCCATGAGCACCAGCTACTTTTTGTCGCGCGACCGGGTTGGGCCCTGCGTTGGCGGCGGCATGGCAACCTGGCGCGAAAAGCTCTTTGCCAGCATGTACCACAACGCCAGCAGCGCGGCAGATTTCCTGAATTTGCCGAGCAATTCGGTGGTCGAACTAGGCTCCAAAATCGAGATTTAAGGCTGGAAGTTTGCTATGCATTTACTCT
>JBJXED010000074.1:0-5905 GCA_046155225.1 Burkholderiaceae bacterium | reverse complement strand
CTGCGCGAGCGCGGCGTCGAGTATGTCGAGGTCCGGCTGATGGACCTGAACCCCTTTATCCCGATTGGCATTGACGCCGCCACACTGCGTTTTCTGGATGTATTTTTGTTGCACTGCCTCAGCACGCCCAGCCCGCTGGACACGCCCGCCGAGATCGCCGCACTGGCACGCAACCAGCACCTGACGGCCGCGCGCGGGCGCGAGCCGGGCCTGCAATTGGAGCAAGCCGGCCAGCCGGTGTTGCTGACCGCCTGGGGCCAGCAACTGCTGCAAGAATGCGCGCCCATTGCGGCGGCACTGGACGCGGCCCACAGCAGCACCGACTACAGCGCCGCCCTGGCCGCGGCCGCCGCCGCCTTGCAGCAGCCGGACAGCCTGCCCTCGGCGCGCGTGCTGCACACCATGCGGCAGCACCACGGCGATTCCTTCGCCGCGTTTGCCCGCCAGCAGTCGGCGCAGACCCGCGCTGCGCTGCTGGCACTGCCGCTGGATGCGGCGGCGCAGGCGCGTTTTCAGGGCTTGGCGGTGCGCTCGTTTGAAGAGCAAAAAGCCATTGAAGCGCTGGACAGCATGCCATTTGAAATCTACCGCCAGCAGTACGTCTCGCCCGAGCGGCTGGGCCTGGGTTGGGGCCAGGTGCCTGCGGCCAGCCCGGCTGTAGCCTTGGCCGCGTAAGGGGCCGTTCAGGCGCATGGCCATTCAGTGGTTCCCCGGTCACATGCACCTGACGCGCAAGGCGATTGCCGAGCGCGTCAAACACATTGACGTTGTCATTGAGCTGCTCGACGCACGCCTGCCGGGCTCAAGCGCCAACCCAATGCTGGCCGAGCTGACGCTGGGCAAGCCGACCTTGAAAATCCTGAACAAACAAGACCTGGCCGACCCACAGCGCACTACGCTGTGGCTGGCGCATTACAACGGCTTGCCCGGCACCCGCGCACTCGCGCTCGACGCCAGTGCCGCGCACGCCGCGCAGAGCCTGGTAGCCACCAGCCGCGAACTCGCCCCCGGCCGCGGCGGCACGGGCGCGGGCCTGGCCAAACCGCTGCGCGCGCTGGTCTGCGGCATCCCGAATGTGGGCAAATCGACGCTGATCAACAGCCTGGTCGGCAAGCGCGCCACCAAAACCGGCGACGAAGCCGGCATTACCAAGCTGGAGCAGCGCATCACCCTGGCCGACGATTTCACGCTGTACGACACCCCCGGCGTGCTGTGGCCGCGCATCATCACCGCGCAAAGCGGCTACCACCTGGCGGCCAGTGGCGCGGTGGGCAAAAACGCGTACGACGAGCAAGAGGTGGCGCTTGAATTGCTGGTCGTGCTGAAAGCGGCCTACCCGCAGTTGCTGCAGGCGCGCTTTCATTTGCCGGGTGACGTACTGGCAATTGCCGCGCAGCCCGAGGAAGACCTGCTGGCCGAAATTGCCCGCCAGCGCGGCAGCCTGCTCGGCAAAGGCCAGCCCAACTTGCAAAAGGCAGCTGAAACGTTGATCACCGAGTTCCGCAGCGCCGTGCTGGGCCGCATCACACTGGAGACACCGCAGGCGTTTGCGCACTGGCTGGCCGAGGGCCAGGCGCTGGAGGCGCAGCGGCTGGCGAAAAAGGCCGCGCCCAAAACCGCGCGCCAATCCGCCAAACGCCCGCCCGCCGAGCCCGCCGAAGCCTGAAGCTGTCGCCAAAAGGTCGCAGCAGGCCCAACAGTGGCTTTTTTGGCGGTTTTAAGCATCAAATTGGCCTATAGCCAAGGTATATATTGCACTTATTGCTATTAAGTTAAGAGCAATCTGCATCCTCTTGAAGGGGCAGAAAGTCCCTGTCACACAGCGCGGGCACTTGTCACGCGGCCTTAATCACTGCGCCACGCGACTGTGTTTTCATATCGTCTGTTGTGGTGTGGTTTTGAAGTAGCTAGGGCAAACACCAACTTGCCGACTTTTCCCGATCCATAAACAATTCGATGAATACGAACGGTCGTTCTATTTTGTGCGCCTCATCGCTGGTTTGAAGAGGCTCCCGTAAGCGCCCGGTAGTGACAGTACCCGACCCTCACTTTGACTCTTCATTCAGGAGCTTTTCATGCGCACTTTCTTCAAAACACGTCCCAAATTGCGAACCACCGTCCTGGCGGCCACCGCGCTGGCCTGCCTGGCGGGTGCGGCGATGGCCACCAACTACTCGCTCTGGATCAATGGCCGCAGCGGCGGCGGCGTGCCCGGCAACCATGCCGATTTCAGCTACTGGGGCCCGTCCAGCACCGATGCCGGCATCAACAAAAAATCGGTCAACTGGGACGGCTTCAACCGCGTCTCCACCCAAAATTACCGCATCCGTGACGCGCTGGACTGCTATTGCACCGGCCCCAACTGGTGCTACATCGCCGCGCACAGCGCCGGCAATTTGCAAATCGGCTACGCCTTGTCGCTCTACGGCAGCTCCAGCCGCAGCGTCAAGAACGCCGTGGCCAATTCGTCAGGGGTGTGCGGCTCAACCGGCGGCACGCAGACCGGCTGGAACATCAAATGGGTGGACGTCGCCGCCGGTGCCGCCGGCGGCAGCGAGCTGGCCGACCTCGGCAGCTGGGCCGTGTCGGACCCGCTCACCTCGGACCTGAAAACCTCCACCGCCCGCGCCATGTATGACCACAACCAGACCCGCGCCAAGTGGTTTTATATGTTCGCCGGTGCCAAAGGCACGCTGTACTCGGGCATCTTGCCGGGCCAGGACGACGAAGCCGTGGCCTACCACTCGGCCGGCGGCGTCTCGGGCAGCGGCGGCGCAGGTTTTTGCAACCCGTCCGACTGGCTCTGCAATGACCTGAGCCTGGGCACGGCAGCCAACGAAGGCGGCCGCGCCAAGTGGAGCTACCACTCGGTACAGTTCCGTGACGATGCTGAGTCGCTCAACCACTACACCAACGGCAACTGGGGCGGCGTTGTCTCCAAAGTACGCGCCGACATGGTGACTTACGCCAAGTGAGCCGCCGCGCCTTATGGCGCAAGGCGGTTGGGGTCCTGGCCGCTGTGCTTGCCGTCTGCGGTCTGGCCTTTTGGCTGCTGGCAGGCGAAGATGACGCGGCCCGGCAGCAGGCGGATGCCGAGCAAGCCGCTTCCATTGCCAGCGCCAAAGGGGTGGCCACACCCGGTGCGGCAGGCCCTTTTACCGCCGAAAGCGCGGCCACGCGCCGCCAGCAGCTCGCGCTGTGGCAGCAGCGCTACGACCGCGCCGCCCAGCTCTACACCAGCTACCGCGACGCCACCCGCTACCCGTTTGACTCGCGGCCACTCAGCGAGCACCCGGACCAGGTGCGCCCTTTCGCGCCGGTGCTGGAGGACAAAGCGCTGCGCAATGCCAACGGCGACCCCGTCCGGGGCGTGCGCCTGCGCACCTCCCAAGAGCGGGTGTATGTCAGCGCGGGCGAGTCGGTCAAATTCACGGTGGAGGCGGTGGACGACGAAGGCCGCCGTGTGCCGCTGGTGGTCAGCCGCTCGGCCGCGCAGAGTGTGCCCGACACCACCGCGCTGATCGCCATCGTCCGCGCCGAGGTGCCGTTCACCGACAACGGCAGCGGCGCTGACCTGCAAGCCGGCGACGGCCAGTACAGCGCGCGCCTGGTGCCCGCGCAGCAAGGCTTTGCCAGCCACAACGGCACCATCCGCGTGCTGCTGGATGTGAGCGCCAACGGCCAGCAAGGCGCTTTTGCGTTTGACGTGATCTACACCCCCAGCGTGCCCGCAACCTGGGCGGGCGTGCGCGAGGCGCAAGAGGGCGGCTCGCTGAATTTCTACCTCAAAGCCCAGGTGCAAACCGCAGGCCGCTATGTGGCCAGCGCCAGGGTGTTTGACGCCAACAACAAAGCCTTGGCGCTGCTGCAGTTCAACGATGAGGTGCGCAGCGGCGCGGCCGAGTTCAAACTGACGTTGTTCGGCGCGCTGGTGCGCGACCAAAACCCGGCCTTCCCGCTGCGCCTGGTCGATGTGGAAGGCTATTTGCTGAGGCCCGACACCTTCCCCGACCGCGCCCTCATGCCGCGCCTGGCGGGCACGGTGCATGTGAGCAGAAGCTATTCGCCCGAGAGTTTTTCCAGCGCCGAGTGGGACGGCGAGGAGCGCCAGCGCTACCTGGCCGAGTACGGCAAAGACGTGGCTGAAGCGCAGGAGCAGGTCAGGGTGCTGCAGGGCAACTGAGCGCGAAGCGCCCGGTTGCCCCGGCAGCCGGACTACTTGGTTTTGAGCTTGCCGCGCGGCATCACTGTCGTCATGGGCGGTGTGGGCCGGTCTGAGGTGCCCTCTTTGGGCGGGGACGTGTCCTTTTTGGGCTTCTTAGTCATCTTGTTGCTTTTTTGGTCGCCTTTGGCCATAGATCCTCCGGTGTCGGTTGCGATTTTTGCGGGCTTTAATGGTAAGGCAGATCAGGGCGCTTTGGGCGCGCTGTCCATGGCGTTCTTCGCATGCAGCTTGGCGGCAAAGCTGTCAAACAAATCTTTGAGTGTGCGGAACATGCTGCGTGCCTGCAGTTCAAGCGCAAGCTGCTAGCGCAGCGTGGCCTACTGCGCGCAGCCAAGTGCAAAATGCCAGCCAACACAACCCAATGCCGCGTGCAATGCTTATGACGAACCCGCCACCACCAAGCCAAGCGCTTTCGGCACCTCTCAGCGTTGCTGTCATGGGTGCTGGCGCTGTGGGCTGCTACTACGGCGGCATGTTGGCCCGCGCCGGGCATGCGGTGGTGCTGATCGGCCGCCAGCCGCATGTGCAGGCCATTCAGCACAAAGGCTTGCGCCTGGAAACCCGGGCGTTTGACGAAGCGCTGCATGTGGCCGCCACCACCGAGGCCAGCGCTGCCCAGGGTGCAGCTCTGGTGCTGTTTTGCGTCAAGTCCACCGACACCGAAGCTGCTGGTGCCGCGCTGCGGCCGCACCTGGCACCCGGCGCGCTGCTGCTCAGCATGCAAAACGGCGTGGACAACGCCGAGCGCCTGCGCAGCGTGGTTACCGCCAATGAAGTGGCCGCTGCCGTGGTCTATGTGGCCACTGAAATGGCCGGGCCTGGCCATGTGCGCCACCACGGCAGGGGAGAGCTAGTTTTAGAGCCTTTTGGCCTTGGGGCGCTGGCAAATCCTGCGCATTGCGCTATCAATAGTGAAGTAGTGGTGCAACAACTGATCGCAGCTGGCATACCCACCGAGATCTCCGCCAACGTGCGCGGCGAGCTATGGGCCAAGCTCATCATCAACTGTGCCTACAACGCGCTCTCAGCCGTGGCGCAAATGCCCTATGGCCGCTTGGTGCAGATGCCGGGTGTGTTGGCTGTTATGCAGGATGTGGTGGCCGAATGCCTGGCTGTAGCTAACGCTGAGGGCGTGCAGATTCCCGGTGATGTCCATGCTGCCGTGCGCCGCATTGCCGAGACCATGTCTGGCCAGATATCGTCGACAGCGCACGACCTGGCGCGCGGCAAGGCCAGCGAGATTGACTATTTGAACGGCTACGTGGCGCAACGCGGCCAAGCGCTGGGCGTGCCCACGCCTGCCAACCGCATGTTGCACACGGCGGTAAAGCTACTGGAAAATCAAAAAAAGGAAACCCATGACTGAAACCACCACCATCATCGCCAGCCAAGGCGCGGCGCATCAAGCCGAGACATTGGCTCAAGTGCAGCCTGAAAAACAGCCAGAAATGCAACCGGAAATTCAGCCCGAAGTTCAGCCCGAAGTTCAGACAGCAGGGCTACCCGACCGCCTAAGCGTAGACCCGCGCAGCCCGCACCACATACCCGCAGTGTTTGAGCGCGAAATCGGCATCCGCTTCAACGGCAAAGAGCGCGGCGATGTAGAGGAATACTGCATCAGCCAAGGCTGGGTCAAAGTAGCCGCAGGCAAAGCCCGCGACCGCAAAGGCCAGCCGCTGA
>JBJXED010000073.1:0-2770 GCA_046155225.1 Burkholderiaceae bacterium | reverse complement strand
TGGCACCGAACTTGTAGCGCCTGCCCCGCGCTAATTCCCCGCCTGCAGTCCGCGCCGGTATTGCACCGCTTCGGCCACATGTGTGATTTGCGTTAGCCGCGCCCCGGCCAAATCGGCCACGGTGCGTGCCACTTTCAGCGCCCGGTGCGTGCTGCGGCCTGACCAGCCCAGCCGCGCGGCTGCGGTTTGCAAAAATTGACCGGCAGGTGCATCGAGCAAGGCGTGCTGGTCAATCTCCTGCCCATGCAGCGCCTGGTTCGGCTTGCCCTGGCGGGCCAGCGCGCGCTCGCGGGCGGCATGGACCCGCTCGCGGATGGCGGGGGTGGATTCGCCCGGCGGTGCTTGCAGCAAATCGGCCGGCGCGACCGAAGCCACTTCGATGTGCATGTCAATCCGGTCCATCAGCGGCCCGCTGAGTCGGCCCTGGTAGCGGGCCACCTGATCGGGCGTGCAGCGGCAGGCTTTCAGGCGCGAGCCCAGGTAGCCGCAGGGACAGGGGTTCATCGCGGCAATGAGTTGAAACTGCGCCGGAAACTCGGCGCGCCGCGCCGCGCGGGAAATGGTGATGCTGCCGGTCTCCAGCGGCTCGCGCAGGGCTTCGAGCGCGGCGCGGGGGAATTCGGGCAATTCGTCAAGGAACAACACACCGTGGTGCGCCAGCGAGATTTCGCCCGGCCGCGGCGGCGAACCGCCGCCGACCAAGGCCACGGCGCTGGCAGTGTGGTGCGGGCTGCAGGTGGGCCGCTGCATCCAGCGGTCCAGCGAAAAACGCCCGCCCAGGCTGGCAATCGCCGCGCTTTGCAGCGCCTCGCTGATTTGCATGGGCGGTAGCAGGCCGGCAAAGCGCGCTGCCAGCATGGATTTGCCCGAGCCGGGCGGGCCCATCATGAGCAGGCTGTGGCCGCCCGCCGCAGCAATTTCCAGTGCACGCTTGGGGATCGACTGGCCTTTCACATCGGCCAGGTCAGCATACGGGCTGGCGCTGGGCAGCGGGCTGGCAGCCAGGCGTTGCCAACCGCCGTCGCCCGCGCTGGGCAGCGCGTCCTGCGCTGTTTGCGCCGCCCCCTCGGGCAGAAAGTGCTGCACCACATCCAGCAAGTGGCGGGCGCGGTAGATGTGCGCGCCCGGCACCAGGGCCGCTTCTTCGGCACTGCCCGGCGGCAACACCAGCCGGGCGCGCAAGTTTTGCTGGTGCAGGGCCAGGCTCATGGCCAGTGCGCCGCGCACCGGGCGCAATTCGCCTGAGAGTGACAGCTCGCCGGCAAACTCATAACCTGCCAGCGCGGCAGCGTCAATTTGCCCGCTGGCGGCCAAAATGCCCAGCGCGATAGCCAGGTCAAACCGGCCCGAGTCCTTGGGCAGGTCGGCCGGGGCCAAATTCACCGTGATGCGTTTGTTGTGCGGAAACTCCAGCCCGCTGTTTTGCAAGGCGCTGCGCACCCGCTCGCGTGCTTCTTTGACTTCGACGTCGGCCAATCCCACCAGCGTAAAGCTCGGCAGGCCATTGGCCAAATGCACTTCTACCGTCACCGCCTCGGCTTCAAGCCCCAATAAAGCGCGGCTTTGCACCAAAGACAAACTCATTTGGCAACAATCCCCAAAAAAGTGCGCAAAGTGGTTTTCAAACCATTCCCATTGATTTGTGCACCAATAAGATGCGGCGAGGTAAATAAATTCACATCCATGACTTCAGCCAAAGGCAAGAACCATTGTTTCAGAAGGGAAATCAAGTTTGGCACAGTCCATGCTAGTTGGTTGTACCCTTTTAACAACCCTTGGAGATTGCGATGAGCTTGAAAAGTAAAACCGCCCTGATGTTGGCCGCCATGACCTTGTCGGGCGCTGCCCTGGCACAGGCCAAAGCGCCAGAGCCTGACATCACCGTGACAGGCAATGCCGGTTTGTATACCGACTACCGTTTCCGCGGCTTCACCCAGACCGACTACGGCCTGTCGTTCCAGGGCGGCTTTGACGTGGCCCACAAATCCGGCTTTTACTTTGGCAACTGGAACTCCAACGTTCTGCAAACCCTGTATACCGGCGCCAGCCTCGAGATTGACCTGTACGGTGGTTACAAAGGCAGCATCACAGAAGACTTGGGCTTTGATGTTGGTGCCATTTACTACTACTACCCTAAATCCGGCACTAACGGACTCACCAAAATCAACAACACCGAAGTCTATTTCGGCCTGACTTACGCGGAATTCAGCGCCAAGCTGTACTACGCCACCAGCGATTACTTTAAGGCCGCCGCACTTATTGGTGCGCCGCGCTCGACCAAGGGAACAACGTACGTGGATTTGGCATACAACAAAGACTTCTCGGGCATTTTGTTTGGCGCGCACATTGGTTTTCTGACCGTGGAGGAAAACAACCAGTTTACGGACGTTAATGGCAACCCCCTGTCCAAAAGCGTAGCCGACTACAAGGTCAGTGTCGGCACCGACGTGGGCAATGGGTTCATCTTGACGGGTGCCATCGTCGGTACCTCCAAAAAGGCCTACTTTGCAACCGGTCAGATAGGCCCGCTGGAAGATGCCGGCAAGACTTCGCTGGTCGTCTCCCTGTCCAAAACATTCTGATTTCACCCGAGAAGGACTTTCCATGAAACTCGTAACGGCCATCATCAAACCGTTCAAGCTGGACGAGGTGCGCGAAGCCCTCTCGGGCATTGGCGTACAAGGCATCACGGTGACCGAGGTCAAAGGCTTTGGTCGCCAAAAGGGCCACACCGAGCTGTACCGCGGCGCGGAATACGTGGTCGATTTTT
>JBJXED010000072.1:0-7304 GCA_046155225.1 Burkholderiaceae bacterium | reverse complement strand
CATGCCCAGGACGGAGGCGGTAAAGCCGTTGGTGTCGATGCTGCTGCCCGCGCCGGCGGCGATACCGGCGGGGTTGATGAGGACGAGTTTGCCGTTGGATTGCAGGGTGCCCAGCAGGCTGCTGGGCACGCCGGTGATGACGCGGTTGATGGAGGTGCTGGCGGCGCTGGGCTGGTCAAAGCGGGTGGTGCTGCCCAGGGGGATGGAGAAGCTTTGCCAGTTGATGGCGCTGTGGCTGGTGCCGGCACCATTGGTGGTGGTGACGACGAGGTTGGCACCGTTTTGCTGGATTTGCGCGCCGCCGTGGATGACTTGCGCGCCGCTGGGCTGGGCTACAGCGACAAAGGGGGTCAGCGAGAGGGCAGCGGCGACGGCCAGGGCCGCCGGGCGGATGCGGTGGCCTGCGGCTGCAGGGCTGGGGGCAGCGGCGTGGGCGTCTGCGGCTGGAGAACGGCGCGGGGTCTGGGCGGGCAGGTGGTTCATGGCGGTCATTCCTGGTCAATTCAGCACAGCAAGGGCAGCGTTTGATGATATCGAAGCCATGTTGCCAGTCGCCCGGCAACCCATGCAAAGTAGCACAGCGTTTGTGCGCCCGCAAGCGCAGAAAGCAAATGTGCGGAACTTTTTCGCACAAAGGCCAACGCTGGTGACGCGCCCTGCGGGCGAAACCACACGGCGGGCCAATCCCTTCGGCCCAGTGCTGCGGCTTTGCGGTTGGCGCTGGCTGAATTGCTGCCGCCAAACCAACATCCCCATGCCGTCAAAACTTATAGCGGCACCGGCAAGAAATACCTTGGCTATAGGCCAATATGACCATTAAAACCACGAAAAATCGCCTCAAACCGCAGTGGCGGGCGTGCTGGCCGGGCCTGGGCCTGCGTCATTGGAATGCTGCATCGCCAGGCACGCATCGGCCCAGGCTTTGGCTTTGTCCTGCGGGTGGCGCAGCAGGTGGGCCGGGGCGTAGCTGACGACCACCGGCACGCCGCGAAAGCGGTAGGCCTTGCCGCGCATCTGGCCCAGCGGCAGGGCCTGCACCTGCGGGCCACTGTCTATCAACAGCGGCAGCGCGGCGACCCGGCCCAGCGCCAGAATCAGGCGCGGCTGGAGCAGCGCAATTTGCCGCGCCAGGTAGGGCTGGCAGGCGCTGATTTCATCCGGCAGCGGCGGGCGGTCCCCAGGCGGGCGGCACTTGACAACAGGGGTAATGAAAGTGCGGTGCTGGCGGCCCAGCGGCTGGCTACTGCCGGGCAGGCGCACCGCGCGCAGCAGGTTGTCCAGCAAGGTGCCGGGCGGGCCGACGGCGGCTTGGCCCTGCGCGTCTTCGGCCGCATCCGGCGCTTCACCGACGACGAGCCAGTCCACTGGCGAAGGCCCAGCCGTAGTCATGGCCGCATCCGCCGCCAGCGCGTCAGGCGGCTGCGCGCCGCTGCCAAAAACGGCGTGCTGGCGCTGGCTGCCCAGCGCGCAGTCGCGGCAGCCCTGCACGGCGGCTTGCAAGGCGGGCCAGTCCATCTGGGCAATGTGGGCGGCCCGGGTCGCCGCGCCCTCTGCGGCGGGGCGCAGCGGGGGCGCGTCCGGCTTGGGCGCGGGGATTTCCGGGGGCGTTGGCAGCGCTGCGGGGCGCGCGCGTAACAGCGGCACGGCAGCGGGTGCAGCTACTGCGGGCGCTTGCGGCCACCACACCGTCACGCCCATTTCCTGCAGCATGGCGCGCTGGCGCGGGGCAAGCTCAAGCGCCATAAACAGCGCGCCTCATGTGCGCCTCATAGGTGCGCCTCATGTCAGCGCCAGGCTCATGATGAGCGCGTCTTCGCGCTGGTTGTCTTCAGCGGGGTAGTAGTTTTTCCGGATGCCAACGCAGGCAAAGCCGTAGCGGCTGTAGATTTGCTGCGCGCGCAGGTTGCTGCCGCGCACTTCGAGCCACAGCCACTGCGCCCGGTCGCGGCGGGCCCAGAGCATCAGGCCTTCGAGCAGCAGCACGGCCCAGCCCTGGTGGCGGTAGGCCGGGGCTACGGTGAGGTTGAGCAAATGCACTTCGTCGGCACCGCGCATGGCCACGAAATAACCCAGGATGGGGCTGCTGGAGTCGCCGTCGTTGCCGGGGGCCGGGGCTACCAGCAGTTGAATCGCATAGCCCGCGTCCATTGAGTCGATGAAGTTCTGGCGGCTCCAGGGGAAGGTGTAGCTGTCCGACTCGATCTGCAGCACTTCGTCCAGACGAGCGGGCACCAGGGCCTCGAACATGACTTCGCGCTGCGGCATCGGCAGCTTCATTTGCGCGCTCATGCGGCGGCCCCTTGCAGGGCCACTTTTTGCTGGGCGGCTTTTTGCTGGTGGCTGGCTGCCTGCTCGGCGCTGGTTTGCGCCACCCGGTTGCGCACATACAGCGGGTACGCCTGCTCGGGCCGCAGCGCGCCGCCTGCGGCCAGCAAGCCGGGGGCCAGGCGCAAGAGCGCCAGCGCCGTCGGCACGGCATGCGCATCGCTGCGCAAGGCGGCCAGCGCCGGGGCCAGGCCGGCCGACAGGCGCGGGCCATAAACGGCGTGGGCGTTACCGGCCAGCAGCCAGGGAGCCGGCGTATCGTGCCAAACGGCTGGCAAGGCCAGTTTTTCAGGTGATATCACCTGATAGCCATCGATTTGCTTGCCTGTACCGCTATCAAATTCATAACTGGCGGCATACACCTCGTCCATCCGCGCGTCGAGCACGGCGAGCACCCGGCGCGCCCCGTTGGCATGGTGCGCCGACTCGGCCAGCGCGAGCAAGCTGCAAACCGGCAGCACGGCAATACCCGCGCCGAAAGCCAGCCCTTGCGCTACCGCACAAGCGGTACGCAGGCCGGTGAATGCGCCGGGGCCGGCACCAAAGGCAATGGCGCGCAGTTGCGGCAGTTCGAGTTGCGCGCGCGCCAGCAGCGTCAGGATGGCCGGGATCAAGCGCAACGAGGCTTGCGCGCCGCCGGGCTCGCTGTGCGCCCAGACCTGCACGCCGTCGGACGCGGCGATGTGCAGGGCATCGGTGCTGGTGTCAATGGCAAGCAGCTTCATGGCAATGTATTTTGACTTGGCGGCTCACTTGGCCGGGATCGCCGCCGCCGGGTCGGCTGGCCGCAGCAGCGGCTGGGCCGGAGCCGCACCAAAGACGCCCAGCACGATGCCGCCGGTGACAAAGGCCAGCCCGAGCAGCAAGTTCCACGACAGCGGCTCGCCCAGAATCGGCACCGCCAGCAGTGCCGACAGGCCGGGCACCAGCGCCGTCATCATGGTGCTGCGCACGGGGCCGAAATGCTCGATCATTTTGGTGAAGGTGATGCCCGAGATCACCACCGAGCCCAGACCCTGGAACACCAGGTGAAACGTCAGTTCGCGCCAGGGCGCGGCGGCCAACTGGCTGGGCAGCCATTCGGCCAGCACCAGCAGCGCATAGACCGGCATGTAGGTCAGCACCGCAAACACGGTAATGGCCACGGTGGCACGCACGGCGTCGAGTGCGTGCTTGCGCAGCAGCACCGAATACAGCGCCCAGCAGGTCGAGGCGAGCAGAAAGATCAAGTCGCCTTTCCAGACCTGGCCGCCGTCAAATGCCCCGAGCAGGCTGGCCCCGCCGACCAGCAGGTCACCGCCCAGAATCAGGGCCAAGCCCCAGACCCGCCGCCGGGTGAGGGACTCGCCCAGCAGCAGCACGGCAATCAGCGCGGTGGACAGCGGCAAGGTGCCCGGCATCAATACCGAGCCGTGCGCTGCCGGGGCATAGAAAAACCCGGCGTAGGCCAGCGCGGCGTAGCCAACCCCGCCGACACCGCCCACCAGCGCGGTGACGCGAAACCCGTAGGGCGACAGCCCCAGCCAGCCCGCCAACTGGTGGCGACGCACCAGCCAAAACCCCAGCGGCACCAGCACCAGCCCGGCCCCTGCGATGCGCAGAAAACCAATGTCCAGCGGCAGCAAGCTGCCGTGCGCAGACGCCCTGGCAATTACGATGAACGCAGTCCAGACGGCGATGGTGATGAGGGCGGCGGCAATGCCGATGGCACGCCGCGAGGGCTTGAGAAAATGGGCGACTGCGCTGGACATGCGTTGAATTATCAAGGGCATCGCCGCGCGCTGCTGGCCCCAGGGCCTGGGCACTAAGATGCTTGGCATGATGCATTGCAAGCCGCCATTTTTTTCGCGTTGGACAATGCCCTTGCGGGCTTGCGGGTTGACCTGGGCCTTGCTGATGGCGAGCGCAGCGGCGGCCCAGCTGCCCGCATCAGCTGCGCTGCCCGCCGAGATTGACGCCGCCCTGCTGCGCGCCAAACTCCCGCGTGACGCCGTGGTCTTGCTGGTGGCTGACGCCGACAGCCGCGCCCCCGGCCCGCCGCGCCTGTCACACCGCGCCGACACCCCGGTCAACCCGGCGTCGCTGATGAAGCTGGTCACCACCTACGCGGCGCTGGATATCCTGGGGCCAGCGTTTGTCTGGACAACGCCGGTGTATATCGAGGGGCCGGTGCAGGCGGGCGTGCTGCAGGGCAACCTCTACCTCAAGGGCCAGGGCGACCCCAAGCTGGTGGTCGAGCGGCTGTGGCTGCTGCTGCGCCGGGTACAGGCGCTGGGCATCACCACGGTGGCGGGCGACATCGTGCTGGACCGCAGTGCTTTTGACGTAGCGCCGCAATCGCCTGCCGATTTTGACGGCGAACCGGCCCGGCCTTACAACGCCGCGCCCGATGCCTTGCTGGTCAACTACAAGTCGGTGCTGATGACTTTTACCCCCGACCGCTCGGGCGGCTTTGCCGCCATCGCCTACGAGCCCGCGCTGGCGGGTGTGGCGATGCCTTCGCGGGTGCCGCTGGCGTTGCCGCCGCCGGGTACCGACTGCGGCGATTGGCGAGCAGCGCTCAAAGCTGATTTCAGCGACCCGGCCAAACTGCTTTTTGGCGGCAGCTACAGCGCGGCGTGCGGCGAAAAAACCTGGCCGCTGGCGTATGCCGACCCGGCCAGCTTTGCCGCCCGGGCCGTCGAGCGGCTGTGGCGCGACCTGGGCGGCAAACTCAGCGGCAAAGTCAGGGGTGGGCTGGTGCCTGCCGCGCTGGCACCGGCTTTTGTGGCCACTTCGCCTGCGCTACCCGAGGTGGTGCGCGACATCAACAAGTTCAGCAACAACGTGATGGCGCAGCAGCTTTTTTTGACCCTGAGCTGGCACGCCAAAGGCAGTGGGAGCTTTACTGGCTCGCGCGAGCTGCTGCGCCAATGGTGGGCCAGCCGCTTGGGCGACGCCACCGCGCCCTTGCTCGACAACGGCTCGGGCCTGTCTCGCAGCGAGCGCATCAGCGCCCGTGCGCTGGCCAGCCTGCTGCAACTGGCCTGGGCCTCGCCGCTGATGCCCGAGCTGATGGCGTCGCTGCCGCTGGCAGGGGTTGACGGCACGCTGCGCCGACTCAAAAACCCGGCCACCACGGGCCTGGCGCACCTTAAGACCGGCAGTCTGCGCGATGTGCTGGGCATAGCCGGGGTAGTGCATGCCGCCAGCGGCAAACGCTATGTGCTGGTGGCCATTGCCAACCACCCCAACGCGGCCGCCGCGCGCCCAGTGCTAGAAGCACTGGTGCAATGGGCCAGCCAGGACCTGCCCGCGCCCGCCGCTGTGCAGCGGCCGTAATTCAAAATCACCGCCATGCTGCTGCAAGACTGGATTGGTGCTGTCGCCGCCGTGCTCACCACGGTGAGCTTTGTGCCGCAGGCCTGGCTGGTTTTCAAAACCCGCAACGTCAGCGGTATCTCGCTGCCGATGTACGCCTGCTTCACGGTGGGCGTGGCCTTGTGGCTGGCCTACGGCTGGCTGCTGGGCTCCTGGCCGATCGTGCTGGCCAATGCCATCACCCTCGCGCTGGCGCTGGCGATTTTGCTGATGAAGCTGCGCTACCGCTGAGCGCAGCGATGGCGGGGCCGCCGCCATTTCCAACAGGAACTTACTGAACTGGTAATAACCCCTTCACGCTTTTGCCGGGCAACTCCTAAGATAGTTCGCTGATACGAACGGTCGTTCTATTCAAACCAATTATTCTGATTTCAGGAGACAACCATGAAAAAAATCATCCCCTATGCACTGACTTGCACCGCCGCACTGCTGGCCGGTTGCGGCGGCAGCGACGATCCGCAACGCGGCACCTTGGTGGCCTTGCCGACAGCTACCGTGGCTTTTTCCGCCGCTGAATTCACCGCCAGCCTGAATGCCAATGCCGCCACCGCACCGTTGATCACGCTGGCCGGTGCGCCGGTTTGCGGCGTGGATGTGCGCCGCTTCCAGTACCGCACCAGTGGCGCAGCCGGCGAAAACACTACCGCCACTGCTGCCATCATGCTGCCCACCGGCACCGCCGCAGCCTGCACCGGGGCCCGCCCCATCGTGCTGTATGCACATGGCACCGCGACCGACCGCAATTTCAGCATGTCAAGCTTCAGCCCGACCAATGCGGGTACCGGCGAGGCCACCCTGGTGGCCGCCATGTACGCCGCGCAAGGCTTCATCGTGGTGGCTCCCAACTACGTCGGCTATGACAACGCGACGACGGCCGTGCACCCCTACCTCAATGCCGGCGCACAAAGCGCCGACATGATCGACGCACTGACCGCTGCCCGCGCTGCACTGCCCGCGCTGCCGACCCCGCGCACCGAAAACGGCCGTTTGTTCATCAGCGGTTATTCACAAGGCGGCTATGTCGCCATGGCCACACACCGGGCCATGCAAGCGGCCGGCATGACGGTGACGGCGTCGGCCCCGCTGTCGGCGCCGTCGGCAATTTCCATGCTCGCCGACTTCAGCTTCTCAGGCGCACCGGCCCTGGGCGGCACTTTCTTCACCCCGCTGCTTTCCACCAGTTGGCAGCGCCAGTTTGGCAATGTGTACGCCAACATCAACGACATCTATGAGGCGCAGTACTCGGCCACCATCGACAACCTGCTGCCCAGCACCGAGTCAATCACCGCGTTGGTCACGAGCGGCCGATTCCCGGCCACGCAGGCTTTGTACCCGACCACAGCCACGCCCGCCTTGGCCGTGCCGTCACTGGCCCCGTTCGGTTTTTACGGACCGAACAATTTGATTCGCGCCAGCTACCTGGCGTCCAGCGCGGCGGACATTGCCGCCAACCCTTGCCCCGGCAATGCGTTCCCGCCGACCGCAGGCTCGCTGGCCACCGCCACACCGCTGGCCTGTACGCCGGCCAACGGTTTCCGCCGCGCCGCTGTGGCTAACGACCTGCGCAACTGGGTACCGACCCGGCCCATGCTGCTGTGCGGAGGCCGCAACGACCCGAC
>JBJXED010000071.1:0-14128 GCA_046155225.1 Burkholderiaceae bacterium | reverse complement strand
ACAGCGACAGCGCAGCCGCCTATACCGCGATCAGTTTGGTCGCCAAGTTCAAACAAGACCTGGACACCACTTGGCAACTGCGCGAGTTTGTGCGCGTGGACAACCTGGGCAACAAACGCTTCGCAGGATCGGTCATCGTCAACGAAGGCAATGGGCGGTTTTTTGAGCCGGGTGCGCCGAGGGCTTGGCTGGTGGGGATTGAGGTGGTGAAGCGGTTTGAGTAGGTGTCAATCAAATAATACTGTACATATAATCAGTTATGAAGTTGAGTGACGTCTGATTGCCACAGTCACAGCACTCGCTTTTCATCGTCGCGCTGACCGATGCCGACCTAATGCGCGAAATCTGTCGCATGGGGCTACAGTGCTTTCGAAAGGAGAGCAACGAATGAACTTAGAAAATCTACAGGTTAGCCGAGTTATTCTGCACGAAGTGTTTGAGCGCACTGACGAACGGCTAAAGGTCGAACCCCAATACGGAGCTGGCATCGAAGCCCTTGATGAGCCGGCGCTTGATGCTTTGCGCGAACGCATCGTCGCGGCAATGGCACGATCTGATCGGTGCATTGAGATGACCATAAGCAAATCTGAACCTGCAAGCATGGTTGCGGCAGCCGCATCGTTGGTAAACGCGGACGAGCCTCTCTACATCACAGAATCACGGTTCGTTGCAGACTTGCTCGCGGAGGCGCAAAGAAGTCGCGCAATCCCCGGCGGTATTGTGGTCGTCTTCACAGGTTCTTTTGGTGTTCCTGTGAAACGCTTAGTCGGAGTCATCAAGGCAGAGGTCCATACCGGATTTCAACGCGACTTAAGGGACGGTAGGTTCGTCCTGAAGTTTCTCGATAAGTTATTGCTGACACCTCAGACAAAGCTCTACAAGATTGGACTTTATGTCGAACAAGAACCCGGCGATCCTGAGCTTACTAAGGCGTGGCGGGCTTTTATCTACGACGAAACGATGACTGTTCGCGACCGTTACCGGGCAGCACAGTATTTCTATGACGGGTTTCTTGGCCTTACTTTTCCCACGTCTAGCGCCCGACAAACCAAGCAGTTTCACGATCTCACCAAAACCTTTATCAAATCGATGGAGATTCCTGAAGAGGATAAGGTGGCGCTGCATAACGCACTCGTGACGTACCTTAAAGTTGACCAAAGCCCCACCGTGGAGGTCACGGCGTTTGCAACCTCGTATTTCGGCGACCCCGCGACACAGGATTCCTATGGGACATTCATGACGGGGAAGGGCTTCCCGGATACGGCTATCAACAAAGATCTTGCCGACGTTGAACGCTCACTCCGACTGCGCCGCCTAGTGTTTCGAAATCAAGTCCGCGTCATTGCGCCAGCAGAAGGCTTTGACGACTTAATCAAGATCGAAGCTATTGACGGCGACCCCACCCCAAATGGGGACGTGGCGAGGTGGACGCGGGTGACCATCAAGGACAGGATTGCGAATCAAGAATGAAGGAGCCAGACTTCCTTGCACGATGGACGGCGGAGAAAGGAATCTACGCCGCATGGGGGGACGTCATTGCCAAACAAGTTTTAGAAGGTCTTCGCGCTCTTGACAGCACTATCGATCCAGAAGTATTCGTAAAAATTCCTCCAAGACCTCGGCTGAAAGGCGACGACTCCCTTTTAGGAAAGGCGTTCCATCGGAGTAAGGCTTATGCCGACCCGTACGCCGAGATTGAAGACAAGATCGGTGTCCGCTTCGTAGTGCTGCTTGCCTCGGATGTTCTGACTCTTCAGAGTGTCATTGAAGGTGGGCAACTATGGAATTGGAGTCTCGACAAAGATTACGAGCAGGATCGTGCGCAACGCCCCCTCGAATTCGCATATCAATCAAAACACTACGTGTTACGCGCAAAGCAAAACCTGACATATAGCGGCGTGACGATTCCGAGCCAAACGCCTTGTGAAGTTCAACTGCGCACACTGCTGCAGCATGCCCATAGCGAACTGACGCACGACAACATATACAAGGCGCAGTCCGGGACTCTAGTGACCAGTACCGTACACCGAACAGTGGCTAAAAGCATGGCGCTGATCGAAGCGGTAGACGACTTCTTTGAACTTGCGATCCAGCAACTTGGCGACGCTACTGCTGCTGAACGCGCTGCAATGAAATCACTCTCCCAACTGTTCGAGAGATTTGTAGGCTTAGCACCAGGGAGCGACAAGAGTAACGCTATTGTTCTTCACGCTTTTCGACAACAAATCGCGCCCAACTTGCACTCACAAATTGAAGCGATGTTGAAGGCCAAGCCATTTATCTTGGACAAGATTAAAGCGCGATACGGCTCAATTCACGCCTTTCGTCAGCCGTGGATTTTGTTCGCCTACCTTCAAGTCGATAGTCAACCTAATCAAACCCAAAAAAATTGGCCGCTCACACCATCTGAGATAAGTATGGTCTATACCGATCTTGGTAGCCGTATGAATTGAATAGGCTGTTTGAAGTAGTGCCGAAATTTTCATGAGCAAAGTATTCGTCAATGTCGGTTTAAGCCTCGATGGCTACCTCGCGCCCGATGGGATGACCATGGAGAATCCGGGCTACAAGAACTGGGGCGCGAAATGGGGAGCGCTAATGAGCTGGCTCCTCAATCAGCAGCACATGCGCGACAACCTGAAACTCGGACCGGGGGGACAGACCGGCCCTGAAAATGAACTGGTTCGCACAACCACGGAGCGCATTGGCGCCAACATCATGGGCAAGCGCATGTTTGACCAGGGTGAACGAGCGTGGCCAGAGGAGGCACCGTTTCACACGCCCGTGTATGCCCTTACCAATCGGAAGCGCGAACCCTGGATACGCCCGGGTGGGACGACTTTCCACTTCATTAATGACGGGCCAGAGCATGCGTTGGCGCTGGCCCGCGAATCAGCCGGCAGCCGAGACGTTCGAATCGCCGGCGGCGCAGACGTGATTCAGCAGTACCTTAACTTGGACGCAGTAGATGAACTGGAGATCGCGTTGGCACCGGTGCTGTTCGGCTGCGGACGACGTCTGTTTGAAAATCTGAGCGAGCCTGGCCCGAAGTTTCGAATTGACAGCGTTCTTAATGGCCCGTCTGCAACACACTTGCGGTATGTTCGCCGGTGAGACCTATCCCTCGCCCAAGCGCGAAGCTCGCGGCATCAGGTCTTGAATTCATAGCCAAAAATGGCTAGAAATTTGTGGCTGGTTGCCACTCATAAGTTGCCGATCTGCCACTATTTTCATTGAGGAGATTGAGGCAAACTATCCCGCAGAGAAAAGCCTTAATGCCAGTTTTCGCAGTTGACGCCGCCACGTTATGCCTCAGCACCTTGCGGTGTACATTCCGTCAGGCATCACAAAACCACCTCAGTTATCTGCCCAGCTCCAATGAATACGCGCACCACACTCATCCTCATTGCTTCCCACGCCGCAGTCGCGGCAGCCGGGTTTGGCGCGGGCATCTACGCATTGCCGATACTGATCGCCCCCGCCGCGCCGACCGCAGCAGAAATTAAGGCTGCGACCACTCAGGTTCAGTTCACGGGTCAGTTCAAGCGAGAGCTGAAAGACAGCGACAGCCTGCACTGGGGCGAGGGCGTCGTATCGGTGGGAGCAAACGCTATTTCGTTGGCGGGAAAGCTGTCCCCAGGCCCGGACTTCAAGCTCTATCTGTCGCCAGAGTTCGTCGAAACCGAGGCGGACTTCAACCGGCTCAAGCAGACCATGGTGCGCGTAGGCGACGTCAAGACCTTCGAGAATTTTGTCGTTTCAGTCCCGGCAGGCATCGAGCCTGCGAAGTTTTCAGCAGTCATTGTGTGGTGCGAGACCTTTGGTCAGTTCATCACCGCTGCAAAGTACAAGTAGCGCTGCATTGAGCCGTCGATGAAATCCAACGATCTCGCCATTCCAATTCTTCCCAGTTCTCCGGCTCAGACCGACTGGCAGCACGACGGCGTGCGCGTGATCGCCGCCAACCAGCTTGACGGCAACACCGCGCAAACCCCCGGCATGGACCGCAAGGCGGCGATCAACTTTGCCCGCGTCGGCGCGCAAAAGCTGTGGGCGGGCACGGTGCACATTCACGCCGGGGCCAAGACCGGCGCGCACCACCACGGGCATCTGGAGAGCGTGATCTACGTCATCAAGGGCCGCGCGCGCATGCGCTGGGGCGACGCCTTGCAGTTCACCGCCGAGGCCGGGCCGGGCGACTTTATTTATGTGCCGCCGTATGTACCGCACCAGGAGATCAACGCCTCCGAGACCGAAATGCTCGAATGCGTGCTGTGCCGCAGCGACGGCGAGGCGGTGGCCGTCAACCTGGACATCACGCCTGCCGAAGCGCCGCAAACCGTCAAGTGGATTGACCCGACGCACCCGGCCTGAGCGCATGCCGGGTCTGGCGTGATCAGGACGGCGCGGCGGCTATGTCAAGGCCCTAGCGCTGGCGGCAGCGCCATGCCGCGCGCCTGCATGGCCAGGCGAACGCGGTCGGGGTAGTCAGAGATGATGCCGTCCACGCCCAGCGCGAGCATGCGCTCAATGTCTGCCGCTTCGTTCACAGTCCAGACCACCACCAGCAAACCCAGTTGCTGCGCTTGCGCCAGTAGCGCGGGCGTCACATCGGCAAAGTAGGGCGACCAGACTTTGCCGCCTGCGGCTTTGACCATGGCCGGCACGCTGCCGTGGTCTTGCAGCTTGTAGCCCGCCGTCCAGGGCGACGCTACCTCAGGCTTGGCGGCGTCAATCGTGCCGAAGCCGGGTTGCTGCGCGCTCAAATACACCGTGGGGATTTGCGGGGCCAGGCGCTGCACGAGTTGCAGCGTGCGCCAGTCGAAACTCTGCAAGGTCACGCGCTGCTCGAGTTGGGCGGCGCGGATGTCGCGCAGCATCAGTTCCACAAAGCGCTCGGGTGGGGCGGTCTCGTCCGGTGCCAGCGGCGATAGTTTGGTTTCAATGTTGAAGCGAATTGCACGGTAGCGCGCGTCGGTTTTTTCAAGCTGCGCCAGCCGCGCAAACAGGTCGCGCAAGGCCGGTATGCGGGTGCCGTCGATGGCTTGCGCCGTGGGAAAGCGGGCGGCGTAGGGCGTGCCAGGTTTGAGGCGGCCGACGTCATAGGTTTGCAGTTGCGCAAAGCTGAGCGCGCGCAGCGCCGGGCCTTTGCTCGTCAAAAAATTGCCCTGGGCGTCGCGTGTGGTGTCGGCATTCAGCGCGGGGTCGTGGTGGATTACCGGTACATCGTCGGCGCTGATGCCCACGTCAAGTTCCAGCGTGTGTACGCCTATGGCCAGTGCGCGCTCAAAGGCGGGCAGGGTGTTTTCGGGGGCCAGGCCGCGTGCGCCGCGGTGGCCTTGCAGATCCAGCGCCTGTACGGGTGCGGCGTGCGACAGCATGGTCAGACCCAGGCAGGCCGCGCGCAGCCAAAATGCGGCGCTAAAACGGCGGGCTGCAAGCAGGGCGCTTGGGTTGGATGGGTCCATTTGAACTCCTTGAAGTAGTGCGGCTTGTCTCGCAAGCCCGTGTGTGATGCTGCCATATTCACCCCCGTTTCTTGATGAAAGTCAGCGCGCCGAGCGCCGCAAAAAATGCCCCCACCCAGGGCAAGTGCGCAAAGCCCAGCGCCACGCTGGCCGGGCCGCCCACCGCCGCGCCCAGGGCCGTACCAAAGTACAGCATCGACGCATTCAGGCTCAGCAAGATGGGGGCTTGTGCCGGGGCCGCGTTGGCCAGGCGCGCTTGCTGCGGCGTCATCATGCCAAAACCGGCGACGCCCCAGACCATGAACACCGCCACCATCGGCCAGTAGCTGCCCACGGTCAGCGGCACCAGCAGCATCATGCTGGCCAGGCAGGCCAGTTGCACCCTGAGCACGCGGACAGCGCCAAAACGGTCGCAAGCCCAGCCGCCCGACAGCGTGCCCATGACACCGGCAATGCCAAACAGCATCAGCGTGAGTGACAGCTCGGTGTTGTTGAGCGGAATCAGTGCCTGCAACACCGGCCCGATGTAGGAAAACACGGTGAAGATAGCGCTGAAATAAAGCAGCGTGAGCAGCAGCGTGCGCAGTACCTCGCCCTGGCCGAGCAGGCGGCCGAGCCCGGCAAAACTGGCCACGGACGCTTCGGTGTCACGCCGCACACAAATCGACACCAGCAGCAACATCACTACGCTGGCTGCCGCCACGGCATGCAGCGGCAGGCGCCAGCCGTAGCGCAGCCCCAGCCAGGCGGTGAGCGGCAGGCCAATCATGTAGCTCAGGCTCATGCCCAGAAAGGTCAGCGAGAGCGCGCGCCCGCGCCGCTCGGGTGCCACCAGCGTCACCGCCATGCTGGCCGCCACGGGGGTGAAGACCGCGCCCGCGCCCATCAGCACCCGGCCCAGAATCAGCACGGCGAACTGGCTCGAGAGCGCGCACACCAGCGTGCCCACCGCAAACAGCAGCAGGCCCAGTTGCAGTGTGGCCCGGCGCGGCCAGCGGCTGGTCGCCATCAGCAGCACAGGGGCCAGCAGCGCCGTGGCAAAGGCATACGCCGTCATCGACTGGCCGGCCACCGCCACGCTCACGCCCATGGTTTCGCTGATGGGCTGCAGGATGCCCGAGAGGCCAAACGCGCCGGTGCCAATGACCAGGTTGCAGGCGGCGAGGAGGTAGAGAATGGGCGGCATCAGGGGGTTTGAGGGGTGAGGTTGGAGGAGCAATTCAGCCTTGCGGCTGCCGCCGCTCCAGCCCTTGGCTGTAGAGCGACAACGCCAGACAAAAGCAAAAATACACCAGCGCGATGAACAGATAGCCTTCGAGCTTGAATGGCCGCCAATCGGCGTCGGAGTCCAGCGCCAGACTGAGTGCGCCGCTCAGTTCATACAGGCTGACGATGGTCACCAGCGACGTGTCTTTGAAAATGCCAATGAAGTTGTTCACCAGGCCGGGCAGGGCGTGGCGCAAGGCTTGCGGCAATACGATGCGGCGCTGGGTTTGCCAGTAGTTCATGCCCAGCGATTTTGCGGCCTCGGTCTGGCTGGCGGGCACCGCTTGCAAACCGCCGCGCACCACCTCGGCGTTGTACGCGGCGGTAAAAAGCACCAGCGCCAGCAGCACCCGCAGCAAGACATCCACCTGCATGCCGGGCGGCAGCAGCAACGGGAACATGAAGGCCGCCATGAACAGCACCGACACCAACGGCACGCCGCGCACCAGTTCAATGTAGACCGTGCAGGCGCTGCGTACGGCGGGCAGCGCAGACTGCCGACCCAGCGCCAGCAGCACGCCCAGCACAAAGCCGCCCGCGATGGCCACGGTGGACAGCAGCAGCGTCAGCGGCAGCCCGCCCCACAGATCGGTGCCGACTTTTTCCAGGCCCATCACGCCGCCGGCCATCAACACGCCAAAAGCGGCCAAACCCGCAAGCCACAAGCCCACCAACGCAGGCCGCCAGCAGCGCCGCCAGGCGCTGGCGCACAGCAAAGCCAGCAGCAGCGCACTGGCCAGCACCGGCCGCCACTGCGCATCAAACGGGTAACGGCCCAGCAGAATCAGCCGGTATTTTTCAGTGACCACCGCCCAGCACGCGCCTGCTGCGTTGCGGCAAGCCTCGGCTGGTCCCGCCCAGACAGCGTCCAGCACCGCCCAAACCAACACGTTGTGGGCCAGCCAGCCCACCAAGAGCAGCAGCAGCACAGTAAAAAAGCTTGACCAAATACTCCCAAAATAATAGCTATACCGGCAAGCAATACCTTGGCTAGAAGGCAAAAAGGCATTAATTTTCAGCCAAAACGACTTATGGAGGGCTTTCACAGGCTGCCGCGCCGCACGCGCTGGTTGTAGGCGTTCATGGCCAGCGCCGTCAGCAAGGACAGCGACAAATACACCGCCATCACGATGGCAATGCATTCCACCGCGCGGCCGGTCTGGTTGATGGCGGTGTTGGCGATCGACACCAGTTCCGGGTAACCAATGGCCACGGCCAGCGACGAATTTTTGGTCAGGCTTAAATACTGGTTGGTCAGCGGCGGCACGATCAGCCGCAGCGCCTGCGGCATCACCACGGCGCGCAGCACCTGCCCTGGCCGCAGGCCCAGCGCCTGCGCCGCCTGCCGCTGGCCCTGCGGTACCGACGCAATGCCTGCCCGCACCAGCTCGGCCACAAAGGCGGCGGTGTAGAGCGACAGGCCCAGCCACAGGGCGAGGAATTCCGGCGTCAGCGCGCCGCCGCCTTCCACGGCAAATTCGCCCTGACGCGGCAGGCTCCACCACAGCGCACCAGCGTCCCACAGCGGCACCGGAAACGACAAGCCGCCCTTGCTCCAAAACAACGGCCCGAGCTGAATCGCCGCCGCCGGGTCAGGCAAAAACTCGGTCAGCAGCAAATACGCCATCAGCAAATGCAGCAGCAGCGGAATATTGCGAAACCACTCCACGTAGGCGCGGCACACACCGCGCAGCAAGGCGTTGCCAGACAGCCGCCCCACACCCACCAAGGTGCCCAGCACAGTGGCCAGCGCAATGCCTGGCAAGGCCACGCGCAAGGTGTTGCCCAAGCCCGCCACAAACGCTTGCGCATAGCTTTGCGCCGCGTCAAAACGCCACAGGCTCTCGCCAATCCCAAAGCCGGCGGGTTGCCAGAGAAAGTCAAAACCGCTGGGGATGCCGCGCGCCCGCAGGTTCTGGTGGGTGTTCCAGACCAGCAGCGCCAGCAGCGCCAGCAAACCTGCCAGCAGCAGCGCCTGATAGACCGTGCTGCGCGTGGCCGGGTTGCGCCAATGCCAATGCGGTTGAGCTGGCATAGAAAAAAAGCAGCCCTAGCGCAGTGGCGGCGCGTACAGCAAGCCGCCCTGGCTCCACAGCCGGTTCGCGCCGCGCGGCAGCCCAATTGCTGACTTCGGCCCGAGGTTGCGCTCAAACACCTCGCCATAGTTGCCCACGGCGGCCAATGCGCGCGCCAGCCAGTCTTTGTCCAGCCCCAGCAGCTTGCCCAAGTCGTCGCCGCCGCCCAGCAGGCGCAGCACGGCCGGGTCACCGCTGGTTTTTTGCTGCGCCATGTTGGCCTGGGTGATGCCGAGTTCTTCGGCTTCTATCAGACCGTAAATCACCCATTTCACAACCGCCAGCCACTCATCGTCGCCACGCCGCAGCATGGGGCCCAGCGGCTCTTTGGAAATCAGCTCGGGCAGGATGACGTGTTCGGCGCTGCTCTTGGCCTGCTTGTTGCGTACCGAGGCCAGGCCCGACGCATCGGTGCTGTAGGCCAGGCAGCGGCCGGCAAAGTAGGCGCTGTTGGCCGCCTCGAATTTATCGAACACCACAGGTTTGAGGGCCAACTGGTTCGCGCGGGAATAGTCGCTCAGGTTTTTTTCGCTGGTGGTGCCCGACTGCACGCACACCGTCTGGCCTTTGAGCTGCTGGGCGCTTTTGATCTTGCTTTTGGCGCTGACCATGAAGCCCTGGCCGTCGTAGTAGGTGATCGCCGTCATGTGCAGGCCCAGCGACGCGTCGCGGCTGAGGGTGAAGCTGGTGTTGCGCGACAGCAGGTCGATCTCGCCCGATTGCAAGGCCGTGAAGCGCTGCTGCGCGTTCAGCGGCACAAACTTCACCTTGTCGGCATGGCCGAGCACGGCAGCGGCGATGGCGCGGCACACATCCACATCCAGGCCGCTCCACCTGCCTTGCGAGTCCGCCGCGGAAAAACCCGCCACACCGGTGCTGACGCCGCAGACCAGTTGGCCGCGGGCTTGAATGCTTTTAAGTACGTTGCCGGCCTGGGCGCTTTGGCACAGGGCCACCAGGGCGCACAGCGCGAGCCAACGGGCGATCATCAGATTCATGATGTACAGCTAGGGGTTTGTAGGGTTCAAATTAAACGGCGACTGCGCACAAGATAGGCAACTATTACAACTCGAATCGAAACCATGTTCAAAACCGCCATTGCTGGCAGCCTGCCCAAACCCGCCTGGCTCTCCGAAACCCACAAACTCTGGCCGCAGTGGAAGCTGCAAGGCGCTGACCTGGCGCAGGCCAAACTCGACGCCACACTGCTGTGGATCAAGGCGCAAGAGGCCGCCGGGCTCGACGTGATTGGCGACGGTGAGCAGTCACGGCAACACTTTGTGCACGGCTTTTTGGAGCAAGTAGAGGGCATTGACTTTGAGCACAAAGTCACCATGGGCATCCGCAACAACCGCTATGACGCGCAGGTGCCGCAAGTGGTTGCCAGCCTGGCACTCAAAGGCCGCGTTCACGCTGCGGAAGCCCAATTTTTGCGCGCCCATACGGCCCGCAAAATCAAGTTCACCTTGCCCGGCCCCATGACGATTGTGGACACCGTGGCCGACCGTTTCTACGGCGGCGACGCGGCGGGCCGCATCAAGATGGCGATGGCCTTTGCCGAGCTGCTGAACCAGGAAGCGCTGGCCTTGCAGCAAGACGGCGTGGACATCATCCAGTTTGACGAACCGGCGTTCAATGTCTACATGAAGGAAGCCGCAAGCTGGGGTGTGCAAGCGCTGGAGATTGCCGCGCGCGGCTTGACCTGCACCACAGCGGTTCATATTTGCTACGGCTACGGCATCAAAGCCAACAACGACTGGAAACAAACCCTGGGTCACGAGTGGCGGCAGTACGCCGATATTTTCCCCGCGCTGGCGCAAAGCAGCATCCAGCAGGTCAGTGTCGAGTGTTACCACTCGCATGTGCCGCCTGATTTGATGGCATTGCTCGTCGGCAAAGACGTGATGGTCGGCGTGATCGATGTGGCCAGCGACACCATCGAGACGCCTGAGCAGATTGCCGACACCATCGGACGCGCCTTGCAGTTTGTACCGCGCCAGCATTTGATTGCCTGCACCAACTGCGGCCTGGCCCCCATGGACCGGGCTGTGGCCGAGCAAAAGCTCGCCGCGCTGGCACAGGGCGCAGCGTTGGCGCGTCAGCGTTACGCCTGACTTTTAGTCCGATAGTTTTAACCCGAAAGTTCGTAGGCCACGGCCTACTTTTTCAGGCGTTCCTGCCTGACACCGCGCGGGGAAGTCATCGCGTTCAATAGGGGTATAGACGAAAGGACTCCCATGAACACCTACCCGCTTCCCCGCCCCCCCAGCCGCATCCCCACCGCGCCATCATGGGGCTACAGATTGCGGACCAGCAAGGCGTTGCTGCCTACGTTGGCTGTGATGGCCGTGACGGTGCTGGCGCTGACGGCCGCCCTGGTGGTCACGCGCACACGCGCCGAGCCCGACGCCAGTCCCTACGGTGCCACCGCGACAGCCATCAACAGTGCCACCTTGAACAGCCCGCAGGCAGGCAGCAAGCCGCAGGTCATCAAGCCGCAGGTCATCAAGCCGGTGGCCGTCAAGCCTGTCACGGCCCAATCCAAGCCAGCAACACCACCGATTGACCGCGCGCCCGCAGTGATTGCCGCTGCGACTTGCAGCAACTGCGGTACGGTGGAATCGGTGATTGCGGTGCAGCGCCGAGGCTCCGGCAGCGGGGTTGGCGCTGTGGCCGGTGGCGTGCTCGGCGGCGTACTGGGCAACCAGGTAGGCGGCGGTTCGGGCCGTACCATCGCGACGGTGATCGGTGCCGTGGGCGGTGGCTACGCCGGCAATGAAGTCGAGAAAAATGTCAACAAAAAGACGGTGTACCAAGTCAGCGTCCGTATGGGTGACGGCACAGTGCGCAGCTTTGAACAGTCCAGCGCATTTGCGGTCGGCAGCCGTGTGTTGGTTGAAGGCAACAGCTTGCGCCTGAACACCGCCGAGCGCAGCAACGGCTGAGTCTCTGGAGCCTCTCTGGGCAGAGAGCTTCTGGCTTGCAGCATGTCCTTGCTTCGGTGCCTATGCACCGTATTTCGGGCATCGCTGTGATGTAATAGGCTGCAAATTTGCATTGCTTTTCTCGAAATCTGCAGCTCAATTCACCTCTGTATTTGACTGAAGCTGAGACCGTTGGAGTTACCGCTGTTGTCTGCCCATTTGTCTTCTTCTCCCGCTCTGCCCCCTGAAATCTTGCGGGGGGCTTTGGGCAACCGGCATCATTTTCTCTTGCGCCTGCAGTTGGTTCGGGCCCACAGCCTGACATTGGCCGAGCCTCTGTCTGCCGAAGACCAGTGCATACAGTCCATGCCCGATGCCAGCCCGAGCAAATGGCATTTGGCGCACACCACTTGGTTTTTCGAAGCCATCGTGCTCCAGCCCCATTGGCCCGCTTACTGCATTTTTGATGCGCAATTTGCGTATATTTTTAATTCCTACTATGAAGCGCTCGGCCCGCGTCACGCGCGCCACCAGCGCGGCCTGCTGACTCGCCCGACCGCTGCGCAAGTGCTGGCCTACCGCGCCCATGTGGACGCAGCGCTTGACGCGTTCGTCCTGCAAGCTGATGACGCCACCTGGCGCAGCGCACAGCCCTTGCTGGAGCTGGGCTTACAACACGAGCAGCAGCACCAGGAGTTGTTGTTGACAGATATCCTGCATGCCTTTTCTTGCAACCCCTTGCTGCCTGCATATCAGCCGACCTTGGCAAATCATTTGAAACTGGCGGCCAAGCCACTGCCTCGGCGCTGGCTCGATCAAGCAGGGGGCATTGTTGAAGTCGGCGCGGCTGAAGGTGGGTTTGCTTTTGACAATGAATCGCCCAGGCACGCCGCGTTGTTGCAACCCTACCAACTGGCCACCAGCTTGGTGACTTGCGGCGAGTACGCCGAGTTCATTCAGGAGGGTGCCTACCGCCGCCCTGAGTTGTGGTTGTCGGATGGCTGGTCATTGGTTCAAGCGCAGCAGTTGCAAGCGCCTTTGTACTGGATCGTGCCTGGCGATCGGCGCGCACCAATGGATGCGTGGCAGGTCTTCGGCCTCCACGGTGTGCAGCCCATGGAGGCAGACAAACCCGTCATGAACTTGAGTTTTTATGAAGCCGCCGCGTATGCGCATTGGGCGGGTGCCAGGCTACCCACCGAGTTTGAATGGGAAGCCGCCTCGCTTGCGCCGGCGCTTACGCAGATGGTTGGCTCAGTATGGCAATGGACGCGCTCCTCGTACGACCCGTATCCCGGCTTTCGCCCCATGCAAGGCGCTGTGGGCGAGTACAACGGTAAATTTATGGTGGGGCAGATCGTGCTGCGCGGTGCCAGCTGGGCGACGCCAGTCGGGCACGCACGGCCGAGTTACCGCAATTTTTTCCCGCCTGCTGCGCGCTGGCAGTTCAGCGGTATTCGTTTGGCGCGGGATCTATGACCCCGACTGCAGCCTTGCGGGTCGTTCCCGGCAGCACCGAGCGTGCTGCCGCAGCCAAGCTTTCGAGTCCGGCCAAAGTACCCAGTGATTTCGCGCACGACATGCTGGCTGCTCTGGCCGCGCAGCCGCGCAGCATTTCGCCAAAATATTTCTACGATCAGGCCGGCTCGGGTTATTTCGATGCCATTTGCGGCTTGCCTGAGTATTACCCCACGCGTGTGGAAACCGCCATATTGAAGAGCAGCGCAGCGGATATCGCCGCGCACATGGGCCCGCATGCTGAGCTGGTTGAATTTGGCGCAGGGTCTCTCAACAAGGTGCGGCTGTTGCTGGATGCAATGGATCAACCCGCGCGTTTTGTGCCGATTGATATTTCGGGTGATCATTTGACCGGGGCTGCAGCAGCGCTTCGGCGTGATTACCCGGCCTTGCTGGTGCAGCCGCTGGTGGCCGATTACACCCAGGACTTGGTGCTGCCGCAAGCGGCGCAAGACAGCAAGACCCGTAAATCCAAACTGAAGATTCAGGGCAAAAAAATTGGCTTTTTCCCCGGTTCAACCATTGGCAATTTCAGCCCGCCCGAAGCCCTGGCATTTTTGCGCCGGGCCCGCCAGGTACTGCGCGGGGGAGCCTTGCTGCTGGGCGTTGATCTGGTGAAAGACCCGGCGCTTTTGCACGCGGCTTACAACGATGCGCAAGGCGTTACAGCGGCTTTCAATCTGAATTTGCTGGCACGCGCCAACCGTGAATTGCACGCCGATTTTGACCTCGGCAAGTTCTCGCACAGTGCTTTTTATAACGCGCCGATGCAGCGCATCGAAATGCATTTGATGAGCCGCTGCTGGCAGCAAGTGCAGGTGTGCGGACAGATTTTTGAGTTTGAGGAAGGCCAGACTTTGCACACGGAAAGTTCGCA
>JBJXED010000070.1:0-17807 GCA_046155225.1 Burkholderiaceae bacterium | reverse complement strand
GCGGTTGAAATTCGTAAGCGATTGATTTGATTGGGTTTTATACGGTTTGGCAGGCGTGGCACAAGGCCTGCAACTACTCCTACGTCTGCAGCGAAAGCCGCAGCAAAAACCCAAACCCAACCCTGTTTTCTTGTCTTCAACCTCTTAGGACCTCACCATGAACGCTTCCAAATCCCTCATCGCCCTGGCCGTTATCGCTTCTTCTTTCGGCGCTTTTGCAGCCGACCAGGACGCCGCCAAACTCGAACTGCGCGGCTCGGTGGCCGTGAACTGCACCATCGCCGTCAGGCCCACTGCGAAAGCCACCAGCCTGGACATCCTGGGCGGCGAAAAAGCCACCCTGGTCGGTGTGGTCACTGAAAGCTGCAACTCGGGCAACGGCTACACCGTGCAAGTCAGCTCCGACAACTTTGGCCAGTTGCGCAGCACGGCAGCCGGTGCAAAGGTCACGCCTTACGCCGCCGCCTATGACGACGCATCCGGCGACATCTCCAAAGAACTGGTGGCTGGCCGTAACACCGCCTTCTTCAACCGCCAGGGCAATCTGACCGTCAGCTTTGCCGGTGACACCCAAGCGATTGCCGGCGTGTACTCGGACATCGTGAACGTGGTGATCAAGGCTAAATAAGCCGGGTAAGCAGGTCAGACCTTGCTTGTAGGGCTGATGGGAGTTGCTGTAACGAGCGTGCAAAAACGGGTGACAAACAGGGTTCGGCACCCGTTTTGCATTTCTGCCCGCGTGAAATATGCGGGTTCGTTGACGAAAGGTAGTGTGGGAATTCGAGCCGCAGCGTTGGTCGGTCAGTTGTGCGGGACTTGGAGACCAAAATGCCAGTCTTCATTCGTTTCACCAACCAAATTCCGCCAGTAAAGCTGTTTGAGCGGTATTTGTAAGGGCTGTCGGTCGATTTAAGGAACCTCTGATTGACCCCCCCCTGCGGCCTGCCGTCAAACGGCCTTGGGCGCATCGACTGCGTTGCTTTTCTTGCCAATAGCACGCTATTGACAAGAAAAGATGCCTTGCGCTGAATCCCCATCCGTTCGCCACAGTTCCGCACGAGGCTAATCACAGGTTCCTTAACTTGGATTGGAGCTTGGATGCGGGCCTCAGACCGTCATGCCCGCGCAGGCGGGAATCCAGGCGCGAGGAACACGCGGCAACTTGTCTGGCGACCTTGCGCATCTGGATCCCCACCTGGCAGGAATGACGGTTTTGTTGCTGCTTGTGGCATGTATCAAAACGGAACGGCACAGTTCACCAGCAAGCCCTGCCCAGTCTCCGGGTGCACAAACCCCAGCTCGCTGGCATGCAGCAACAAGCGCGGCGCGCGTTGTTGCACCGACGGCGGGGCGTACAAAGCGTCTCCCAGAATCGGGTGACCCAAGGCCAGCAGGTGTACGCGCAGCTGGTGGCTGCGGCCGGTCAGCGGTGCCAGTTCCAGGCGCGTGGCATCGAACCAGACAGGCCCTGCCTGGTGTGACACGCGCCAGCGGGTGAGGCTGGGTTTGCCCGTTTCCAGGTCAACTTTTTGCAGCGGGCGATTGGGCCAATCAGCGATGAGCGGCAGGTCAATCAGCTGCCAGCCATCTCCATCGGGAGCGTGTATGGCGGGCTGACCCACAACCGGCTGCCCGGCCACCACCGCCTCATAGCGCTTGTGAACCTGGCGCGCCGCAAAGGCTTTGCTGAGTGCGGTTTGGGCTGCCGTGCTGCGGGCGAACAAGCACAGACCCGAGGTGGCCATGTCCAGACGATGAACGACCAGCGCCCCGGCAAATTGCGCCGTGACGCGCCGCCACAAACAGTCTTGCTTGTCTGGCCCTCGCCCAGGCACGCAGAGCAGGCCAGCGGGTTTGTTGACGACCACCAGCGCGGAGTCTGCGTAGACCACATCGACGGCTGAATCAGCGCGGTTTACTACTGAATTCATAGCTGCCTGTGCAGGTTCTACCTGGGCTGGTGACCGATTTGACTTGAATTTCGGCCCTGACCGCCACTACTGCGAAATCTTCTTGGCCTCTTCAATCTGGTATTCAAAATAGCGCTGAAAGCTGAACACGATGCTGGCCATCAGCACGGTGGTGCCCATCAGCAGGGACAACACCACGGCAAAAATGGTGGGCCAGCTGGTGTGGCCCGCCGGTGCGTCGGGCGCGGCGGTGGGGTTGTGGCGGGCGTTCCATTTTTCGGGGCTGGACAGGCCGTAGACGATGGCGGTCAGCGCGCAGCCCGCGATGGTGAAACCCAGCAGCGGGATCAGCGCCCAGCTCAGCTGGTCGTCCAGGCCGAATGTTTGCGCGCGCTGCACGCCATACAAGCCGATGGCGGTGGGAATGGGCAGCGCCCAGCCCCACATATCGCCCAGGCCGTGCAGGTAAAAACGGTGCAGGCCCAGCGGGCCACCGAGAAAGGCCAACCAGGCGGCGATGGTTTTGTTTTTCATGTGTTTTCCGGGGGGGTGCTGTCGCCGTCGCCTAATACTTTTTCCATTAGTACCACGTCGCGCCAGGCTCCAAATTTCCAGCCGCACGACTGGAGCACGCCTACATGCGTGAAGCCCAGGGCCAGGTGTACGCCCACGGAGCCTGCGTTAGCCGAGTCGCCAATCACCGCAATGAGTTTGCGCACGCCCACCGCTTGCGCCTGATCTGCCAGCGCGGTCAGCAGCAAGCGCCCCAGGCCTTTGCCGACGGCTTCTGGGGCCAGATAAATCGAGTCTTCAGCGCTGAAGCGGTAGGCCGGGCGCGGCTTGAACCAGTTGCAGTAGGCAAAGCCCAGCACCTGGCCGTTGTGTTCGGCTACCAGGTAGGGCAGGCCGCGCGAGCGCACATCGGCTCGGCGGGCCGTCATGTCGGCCAGTGTGGGCGGCTCGGTTTCAAACGTGCCGGTGCCGTGCAGCACGTGGTGCGCGTAGAGGGCGGTGACGGCGGGCAGATCGGCATCCTCGCAGGGGCGAATCGTGGGTGTGGCGTAGGGCATGAAAGTGGACGGGAGGTGTCTTGAAACCGTCACCGTAACAGAGTTCGGACGGGCGGCGGGCTATAATCGTGGGCTTTTCAGCGTGTCGCTGGCCGGGTGGTCATAGCGCGTGTCTCAACGTTGAAACCTCAGTGACGGAATTACCCCCCGTTCCCACCCGAAGGATTTAATTATGGTCGTTATCCGACTGGCTCGCGGCGGCTCCAAAGCCCGTCCGTTTTTCAACATTGTTGTGGCTGATAAACGCGTTCGCCGCGATGGTCGCTTTATCGAACGCATCGGTTTTTACAACCCGATTGCCCGCGGCGGCGAGGAGAGCATCCGCATTGCCCAAGACCGCCTGACCTACTGGCGCAGCGTGGGTGCCCAAGCGTCCCCCACGGTGGAGCGTCTGATCAAGCAGGCGGCAGATACGGCACCTGCCACGGCTTAAGCCCCCATGTTGCCCGGCCTGGAGCCTGCCGAACTTCCGGCAGATGCCATCGAAGTCGGGCGCATAGCAGATGCCTGGGGCATCAAGGGCTGGTTCAAAGTCTTGCCCTACAGCGCCTCGCCCGAGGCGCTTTTTTCTTCCAAACGCTGGTATTTGCTGCCCACCGAAAAAGGCCTGAAAACCTTTGACGGAACAGCGTTGCTGCGCGTGCGCGAAGCCAAAGACCACTCGGGCACGGTGGTGGCAAGCGCGCACGAGGTAGACGACCGCAACGCCGCTGAGGCCCTGCGCGGTGCGCGCATTTTTGTGCCGCGCACCAGCTTTCCCACCGCTGCCACCGACGAGTACTACTGGGTCGATCTGCTGGGCCTGGAGGTCGTGAACCGTGAAGGCGTGGCCCTGGGTCAAGTGGCCGATTTGTTGTCTACCGGGCCACAAACCGTGCTGATGCTGTCGTATGAGGCGGATGGCAAGCCGCAGGAACGCATGATTCCGTTTGTCGCCGCGTTTGTGGATGCGGTGGATCTGGCGGGCAAGCGCATCACGGTGGATTGGCAACCTGATTACTAGTGACTGGTAGTGGTTATGCGGTTTGACCTGATCACCTTGTTCCCTGAGCTGTTTGCGCCGTTTTTCACCAGCGGCATCATTCGCCGCGCGTTTGAATCCGGCCAGGTGCAGGTGCATTTGTGGAACCCGCGCGATTACGCAGAAGGCAGCTACAAGCGGGTAGACGACCGTCCCTTTGGCGGCGGCCCCGGCATGGTGATGCTGGCCCAGCCGCTGGTGCTGTGTTTGGAAGCCATTCGCGCAGATCGGGCCGAGGGTTCTGATAACACCGCGCCGGTGGTGTTGTTTTCCCCCATTGGCCACGTACTCAACCACACCGCCGTCGAGCACTGGTCTGGCAGCGCGGGCGCCGTGCTGGTGTGTGGCCGCTATGAAGGCATTGACCAGCGTTTTATCGACACCTATGTCGACGTGCAAATCAGCCTGGGCGACTTCGTGCTTTCGGGTGGCGAGGTGGCCGCCATGGCGTTGCTCGACGCGGTGGCCCGCCTGCAACCCGGTGTGTTGAACGACGAAGGCAGCCACCAGCAGGACAGCTTCAACCCGGCATTGGACGGGCTGCTGGATTGCCCGCACTACTCGCGCCCCGAGCAGTGGCAGGGGCAGGGCGTGCCCGCGTCGTTAATGTCGGGCCACCACGCACAAATCGAGCGTTGGCGGCGCGACCAGCGCTTGCGCATCACCGCGCAGCATCGGCCCGATTTGATTGCGCAAGCACGCCAGGCTGGCCGTCTGACGCCTATCGACGAAGCCACGCTACAAAAAGTAATATAATAGCGGGCTTTTCTCGGATCCTCTACTGTTGCCGCCTTTTTCGTCATCGGTCATGCCGGTCACTCAACGAACAGGGCCCCTTGTGTAGCACGGCACGATCCCCCGTACGGAAAAACGTCATGAACCTGATCGAAACCCTTGAGCACGAAGAAATTGCTCGCCTGACCGAAAAGTCTGGCAAACCCATCCCTCCCTTTGCACCCGGCGACACCGTGATCGTCAGCGTCAACGTCGTTGAGGGCACCCGCAAGCGCGTGCAGGCCTACGAAGGCGTGGTGATTGCCAAGCGCAACCGCGGCCTGAACAGCGGCTTCACGGTGCGCAAAATCTCCAGCGGTGAAGGCGTGGAGCGCACGTTCCAGACCTACAGTCCCCTGATCGCCGGCATCGAAGTCAAACGCCGCGGCGATGTGCGCCGCGCCAAGCTGTATTACCTGCGTGACCGCAGCGGCAAGTCGGCTCGTATTAAAGAAAAGCTGCCACAAAAGCTCACGGCAGCAGACAAAGCCGCCAAAGCGGCGGCCGCGCTGGCTGCCAACACACCCGTGAATACGTCAGCCAACGCAGCTGCATAAACCCAGCCTACCGCACCGAAAAAACCGCCACCCGCCCCGCGCAGGTGGCGGTTTTTTCATGGTGCGGCAGGGTCTGCGCACTTGCGCCCCAAACCCATCATGTCCACCCAGAAACTTCCTCCGTTTGACCCCCGCCAGGTGCCGGTGGTGGGTGTTGACGGGCATTTGCCCGCCGTGCCAGCGGCTGCGCTCACGCCGCTGGCTTTACGTCAGCGCTTTGCGGTGCCACCGGTTTGGCAGCCCGAGGTGTCGCTCGAGCGAAAGTTCATGGATCGGCCCATGGCCGATGCAGCGGTGCTGATTGCAATCGTGCTGCGCGAGCAGCCCACCGTTCTGCTCACCGAGCGCAGCACGCAGCTGAGCACGCATTCCGGCCAGATTGCCTTTCCGGGCGGAAAGGCCGATGCAACAGACCGTGACCTCTCGCACACCGCCTTGCGCGAAGCACAGGAGGAGGTGGGTCTGGACGCGTCATTCGTACACATCCTGGGCCATTTGCCCACCTACACCACCGGCACCTCGTTTGTGGTGACACCGGTGGTGGCGCTGGTGCAGCCCGGTTTTGCGCTGAGCCTGAACCCGCATGAAGTGGCCGACGCGTTTGAAGTGCCGCTGGCCTTTTTGATGAACCCCGCGCACCACCACCGCCATGTGTTTGAGTGGGAAGACCAGCGGCGTGAATGGTTTTCCATGCCCTTTTTTGATGCGACAACCGAGCGCTTTATCTGGGGAGCCACAGCGGGCATGTTGCGCAATTTTTACCGCTTCCTGTCGGCCTGAAACAGGCAGCCCATTGCCCACAACACGCGGGCTATCATCCCCGCCATGAGTTTTTTTGCGATTCTTTTTGCGCTGCTGATCGAGCAGGTTCGTCCCCTGCCGCGTCACAGCCTGGTGCATGGCCTGCTGCGTAGCTGGGTGCGCTGGGCCAGCCGCAATTTCGATGCGGGCAAGCCGCAACATGGCTGGATTGCCTGGGGCCTGGCGGTGCTGCTGCCCACGCTGGCTGTGTGGGGCGTTTATTGGTTGCTGGCGCTGTGGGTGGGCTGGCCCGTAGCGGTGCTGTTCAGTGTCGGCGTGCTCTACCTCACGCTGGGTTTTCGCCAGTTCAGCCACCACTTCACCAACATCCGCGATGCACTGGAGGCGGGCGACGAAACCACCGCCCGGCAGTTGCTGGCGCGCTGGCAGCGCGTGGATGCCAGCCAGTTGCCCAAAAGCGAAATCGTGCGGCATGTGGTGGAGTACTCGGTGCTGGAGGCGCATCGCCACGTGTTTGGCGTGCTACTGTGGTTTTCGGTGCTGGCGGCGTTTGGCTTTGGCCCCGCAGGCGCGATGTTTTTTCGCTTGAGTGAGTTTGTCGCGCGGTATTGGCACGGCGACATCAAGCTGCCGGAGAGCCAGGTGACACCGCTGGATTCGCAGGCACCTGACCATCCGGCGGCTGACGATGGTTTGGTCAGCCCGGCCGTGCAGCAAGCCGCCCAAGCCGCCTGGCGCGTGGTGGACTGGTTGCCCGCGCGCACCACGGCGGTGGCATTTGCCGTGGTGGGCAGCTTTGAAGAAGCGATTGACTGCTGGCGCAACTACGCGGCGCGCTTTCCCAACGACAACGACGGCGTGATCCTGGCGGCCACGTCGGGCGCCGTGAATGTGCGCCTGGGGGGCCAGGCCTTGCGGGCGGCGTTTTCGCCAAACAGTTCACAAGGCTTTCAAGTTGACGCATCGCTACCCGGCCTTGGCTCTGCAGCGCAGACGGCCAGTCAGGCTGACAGTCAGGCAGCTGGTGGCGGGCCGTCAACCCCCGGTCGCGAACCCGAGGTGGCGCACCTGCGCAGCATTGTGGGCCTGGTATGGCGCTCGGTGGTGCTGTGGATGGTGCTGTTGGCGCTGCTGACCTTGGCGCGGCTGCTGGGGTAGAACCTGTTCCCAGTTCAAGCTTTAGCTATGAACTTCTTGGTCGTGCCCCAAGTGTTGTGCGAAAAGATTAGTCGCTCTCGGTCATTCGGACACTTCCAGTCAACAGCTTATACGCCCCTAGTAGGGCGGAGCTGAGGCAGAAAAAAGCGCCTATCGCAGCGACAATCATCAGACCGCCTGAACGCACTTCGTATTTCCAGATGGGGATGCCAACAAGAGCAAATGCGGCCAAGAGCGCTAAAGGGATTCCGAAAAGAGAACCAGTAATGAGCATCACCAGACCGCGTTGACGATGATCAGCTTTCGCCGCTTGTCGGCACTCCGCTACCAGCCGGTGGGCGATCTCGGGAGGACACCCCATCCGTCGTAAGTAGAGGCGGGCCATGCCATCATTTTGGCCTGCCTCGATAGCAACCAGCGCTTGCTCTTGCCAATGAAGCAGCGCATCTTCACTTACTTCTTCCATCATCCACTCCTGTTCCGCCCTTTGGATTTCAAATTGTATCGACAGACATCGGAGTCAGGTCCGTGCAGATACCCGTCAATAGCGTTGCGGTTGCGCCAATTCTTCAAAAAAATCACTATAAAGTTTGTAGCGGCTTGAGCAGATTTCATCTGGGCTTGCATCTGATTCGACTTGTAAATCGGCACTTTTGCGCTGAACTGCTGCCAACACCCCGCAGCCCGGCTCGTGCAGGTGGGTGCAGTTGTAAAACTTGCAGTTCTGGGCCTGGGCTTTGATGTCGGGCATCAGTTGGGCCAGTTGCATGGGTTCGATGTGGTGCAGGCCAAATTCCTGAAAGCCGGGCGAGTCGATGATGGCGGTCGTTCGGGTCGAATCAACCCAATACCAGGTGGTGCTGGTGGTGGTGTGTTTGCCCGAGTTCAGCGCCATCGAAATCTCGTTGGTTTGCGCCAGTGCGCCGGGCACCAGCGCGTTGATCAGGGTACTTTTGCCGGAGCCCGAAGGCCCCAGCACCAGGGTGGTGTGGCCTTGCAGCCGCTGGTACAGGGCGGCGTTGTCGGCATCTGCCTCGTCTCGCAAGGCCAGTGGCAGCACGGTGTAACCCATGGTGCGGTAGGCTGTCAGTCGCTCCCAGGCGCGGGCAAACAAATCGCCCAGGTCTTTTTTGTTCAATCCGATGATGGGCGTGATGCCTGCCGCCTCGCAAGCAATCAACGCGCGGGCCAATTGGCTCTCGGAAAACTCGGGCCGCGCGGCGATCAGGATCAGCACCTGATCCAGGTTGGCGGCAAATGACTTGGTGCGAATTTCGTCTTGCCGGTACAGCAGGTTGCGCCGCTCCAGCACTTTTTCGATGGTACCTTCGTCGCCCTGGCCGCTGGGCTGGCCCTGCCACAAGACTTGGTCGCCCACCACCGATTGACTTTTTTTGCCGCGCGGGTGGCAAATGCGCCGCTGGCCGTCAGGCGACTCCACCACCACGTGGCGGCCATGCGTGGCCACCACAAGACCGATCTGGCGGCCATGCGTGGCCACCACCAAGCCGCTTTGGGCCGTGGTCAACCGCTCAATCCCTGGCCCAGCAGCGCGTCAACCTGCGCGGCGCAGTCAAAGTCTGTGCTGGAGATGCCGCCCACATCGTGCGTGTTCCAGCGCACCACGCAACGGTTGTAGTGCACTGACAGATCGGGATGGTGATCCTGCGCGTGGGCGATGAAGGCCACTGCGTTCACAAAGGCGATGGTCTCAAAGTAGTTGGCAAAGCGGAAGGTTTTCTCAATCGCCACCTGCGCGCCATCACCTGTCAATTTCCAGCCCTCCAAAAGCGCCAGCTTTGCTACGATTTCTGTAGCTGCTTGTGTACGTCTTACCTGGGCAGACCAGTCTTTTGGCTTGAAATCGCTCATGCAGGCACCTGTGAAGTCATTTTGGCCAGGCGCTCAGCCGCGCTGGGGTGGGAGTAGTAGAACTTGACGAACAAGGGGTCGGGTGTGAGTGTGGAGGCGTTGTCCTGGTAGAGCTTGAGCAAGGCACGGCCCAGGTGCTGGGTGCCGGTTTGTGCCACCGCATAGGCATCGGCCTGAAACTCGTCGCGGCGGGAAAACTGGGCGGAAATCGGTGTCATGAACACGGTGAACACGGGTATGGCCAGCATGAAGAGCAACAGGGCCAGGGCGTGGTTGGGTGCTGTGAGGCTGGGCTGTGTGCCGAGGCCAACATAAAACCAGGTTTGGGCTGACAACCAGCCCAGCAAGGCAAAACCGGCCAGCGTCATCACAAAGCTGACAGCCATGCGTTTGACGATGTGCTTGTGTTTGAAATGCCCTAGTTCGTGGGCCAGAACCGCTTCCATTTCTTCGTGGCTGAGCTTGGCCAGCAAGGTGTCGAAAAACACCACGCGTTTGTTGCTGCCAAAACCGGTGAAAAACGCATTGGAGTGGGCTGAGCGTTTGCTGCCGTCCATCACAAAAAAGCCTTTGGCGGTAAAGCCTGCGCGGGCCATCAGGGCGGCTACGCGGTCTTTCAGGCTGGCGTCTTCGAGCGGGGTGAATTTGTTGAACAGCGGCAGGATGTAGGCGGGGGCCAGCCACATCATCAGCAACTGCCAGCCCACCATCGCGCCCCAGGCATACAGCCACCACAGCGCGCCCCCTGCGGCCATCAGCCACAGCACCAGGGCCGCCAGCGGCAGGCCCAGCACCAGGCCCACGGCAATGCCTTTGACCATGTCGGCCAGCCAGAGCTTGAACGTGGTTTTGTTGAAGCCAAATTTTTCCTCGATCACAAAGGTCTGGTAGAGCGTGAACGGCAAATCCAGCAGCCCGCCAATCAGCACAAAGGCCAGCAACAAGGCCAGTTGCTGCGCCATGCCAACACCCATGGCACCCAGCAAAGCCTGGTTCAGCACGTCCAGGCCACCGAGTAGGCTCCATCCCAATAGCAAGGCGGTACCCAAGGCCAGTTCCAGCAGACCAAAGCGCGCTTTGGTGACGGTGTAGTCAGCCGCCTTTTGATGCGCGGAAAGGGGCATGGTCTGGGTGAATGCGGCGGGCACAGCGTCCCGGTGCTGGGCCACATGGCGAATCTGGCGGGTCGCCAGCCAGAGCTTGAGCAGCAGGCCAGCGAGCAGGGCGATGGAGAAAATCAGTGAAAAAACAAGGGGAGATGACATGGCTGAACAAAAGTGAAGAAAGCCAGTTTAGGCCATCGGTAACAATCCGGCGCATGTTTGAAACCACATCCCCCGAAACCCCACTGACTCTCCCAAAATCTGATCAAAACCTGATTTGGCTGGACTGCGAGATGACCGGGCTGGACCCCGACATCGAACGCATCATCGAAATCGCCGTGGTTGTCACCGGGCCAGACTTGGCGACCCGCATCGAAGGCCCGGTACTGGTGATTCACCAGAGCGATGAGCAGCTGGACAAAATGGACGCCTGGAACAAGGGCACGCATGGCCGCAGCGGCTTGATCGACAAGGTCAAGGTGTCTACCGTGAGTGAGGAGCAGGCGCAGCAGCAGATGCTGGAATTCGTTAGCCGCTACGCACCGAAAGGCACGGTGCCCCTGTGCGGCAATTCCATCAGCCAGGACCGGCGCTTCCTGGTGAAGTACATGCCCAAGCTCGATGCATTTTTTCACTACCGCAACATCGATGTGAGCACCCTGAAAGAGCTGGCCAAACGCTGGCGGCCCGAGGCTTATTCGGCCTTCAAAAAGCAGCAAAAACACACGGCTTTGGCTGACGTACACGAGTCCATTGACGAGTTGGCGCACTATCGCGAGCACCTGTTCAAGTGAACCGTGGCATAATCGGGGGCTTCGCGAAATCAAGGGTTTGCCCTGACGCGATTTTTTGTACATCTCCTTCATTCACCGGCTCCAATAAAGCGAGTCCGCAAAAGATCAGGTAACCAACCCTGATCAAAGCGTCGATTGATGGTTGATGTTTTTTAACCATGATCGACGGACGCTGTCCCCACGGGACGCGTTGCGCGTGAGAGAAAAAATGACTGACATGTTTGATGTGCCGAGCAATGCTTTGGCCGAGTCCAATTTCGAGACCCTCGAAACCACAGAAGACACCATCGCCCATGCGATGCTGGACGCACCCGTTCACGCAGAGCCTGAGCAACCTGAACCCGAACAACCCAACGGCTTCGTGCTGTTGGGTCTGGCCCCTGAACTGATTGCTGCGGTGAAAGACCTGGGCTTTACCCAGCCCACCACGGTACAAGCGCAGACCATCCCCCTGGCCATGCAAGGCCTGGACGAGGACGGCAAAGAAAAAACCGTTTTCACCGACCTGATGGTCTCCAGCCAGACCGGTAGCGGCAAAACCGCCGCCTTCCTGCTGCCCGTGCTGCACACCCTGCTGATGCAGCAAAGTCAGGCCGAGGCCAAAGAGCGCGCCGAATTTGAAGCCGCCACCGCGCTGGCCGCCGCCAAAGGCGAAGCAGCGCCGAAACGCCCAAAGCGCAAAGACCCCACCAACGCTCGCCATTTCACCGCCGCCACCCCTGGCGCGCTGGTGCTATGCCCGACGCGCGAACTGGCGCAGCAGGTCGCGCACGACGCAATTGAACTCGTCAAGCACTGCCGCGGCCTGCGCATTGCGAACGTCGTTGGCGGTATGCCTTACCAGTTGCAGATTGCCAAGTTGCAAAACGCCAATTTGGTGGTGGCTACGCCGGGCCGCCTGCTGGACTTGCAGCGCTCGATGCAAATCAAGCTCGACCAGGTGCAGTTTTTGGTGGTCGACGAAGCCGACCGCATGCTCGATTTGGGCTTCTCCGACGACCTGGCTGAGGTCAACCAACTCACCATTGACCGCAAGCAAACCATGATGTTCAGCGCCACCTTTGCGCCGCGCATCCAGCAATTGGCGCAACGCGTGATGCGCCAGCCGCGCAAGCTGCAAATCGACTCGCCGCAAGAAAAACACGTCAACATTAAACAGGTGCTGTTTTGGGCCGACCATTCTCAGCACAAGCGCGCCTTGCTTGACCACTGGCTGCGCGACAAAACTATAGACCAGGCGATTGTGTTTGCCAGTACGCAGGTGGAATGCGACGGCCTGGCCAACGACTTGCAACAAGCCGGCTTCAGCGCCGTTGCGCTGCACGGCGCTTTAAGCCAAAGCATACGTAACCGCCGCCTGATGGCGCTGCGCCAAGGCCAGGTGCAAATTTTGGTGGCAACCGACGTGGCTTCGCGCGGCATCGACGTGCCCACCATCACCCATGTCTTCAACTACGGCTTGCCGATGAAGGCCGAGGATTACACCCACCGCATTGGCCGCACCGGCCGCGCTGGCCGCGACGGCCTGGCCGTCACTTTTGCCGAGTTGCGCGACCGCCGCAAGATTTTCGATATTGAAGCCTACACGCGTCAGCCCATCAAATCTGAAGTGGTGCCTGGCCTGGAGCCCAAGCAGCGCCAGCCCGACTCGCGCCCTTCGCGGGCTGGTTTTGGCGGTGGCTTCGGCGGCGGTGACAGCCGTGGCCGCAATGACACGCGCGGCCGTGAGGGCGCGCCTCGTGATTTCGGTGGCCGTGAGAGCGCCCCCCGTGATTTCGGTGGCCGTGACACAGCACCGCGCAGTTTCGGCAGCCCGAGTGGCGCACCGCGTGACTACGCAGCCAAGCGCGAGCCCTTTCAGCGTGATGGCGGTCGTGACAACGGTTACCAGGGCGGCAACCGCAGCTTCGCTGGCCGTGATACCGACGCGCGCGGTGCAGGTGCACGCGATTTCGCAGGCCAACCCGGTCCGGCGTTTGACCGCAGCGACCGCCAGCGCCCCTTCAGCCCCGGCGCAGCGCCGAGCAAGCCGGCCTGGAGCAAAGCCCCGAGTGGCTACGCGGGCGGTGGCGGTGATTCGCGCGATGGCGCACGCCGCCCTGCGGCACCCGGCCGCACGCCTTCGCGTGTGGTGGTGGTGCGTGATGGCCGCCCGGCCAGCAGCCGCCCAGCGCGACCTGCCCGGGGTTAACTTCGGTGTAATGGCTGGTGCGGGAGAAATCCCTCGCCGGCATTTTTATTGGCGACTCGCCCTCAGCGAGGGCAGCTGCGATTGTTCTGTCGCTCAGACTTCTAGCAGCACTCGCTTGTACCCCGCTCCTGGGGCCAATCACTCCCGCCGCAGCACCTTCTCCAGCAGCGTATCGGTAACCCGGTGCGCGGGCTCGCCGGCCTTGTATTGCGCCGTGAGCGCTTCGCGGTCATAACGCGTGTGCAGCCAGGTGAGAAAGTCCATCGGCTCACGGGCGTTGTGCGCCAGGTAGCAGGCCAGAAAATAATCCAGAATCCCCGCCTTTGAGGCCTTGAAATGGGCGTATTTCAGCCCTAGCTCGCGCTGGTCAGCTATGGCCTCGCCGCAGTGCAGGTGGCGGTAGAGGCTGGCGGCAAGGCCGGCCCGGTCGGCACCCGACTTGCAGTGCATCAGCGCCGGGTACGTGATGCGTTCAAACAGGCTCTGCAGTGCCAACACCTGCGCGGTGCTGGGCATGTCGCCCGACTGCATCGAATGGTCGATCATCACAATGCCCAGTTCGGCGCAGACCGCTTGTTCCAGTCCGTACGACCCGCGCAAATGTGCGCCGCGCAAGTTGATGATGGTCTTGATGCCATGCTGTACATGCAGACGCCGGATTTGCGCCGGGCTGGGCTGGCTCGAGCGCCACATACCGCCGGGCAGGGCATAACAATTGTCCAGCAGTGCGCGCACCCAGCCGTGATCGGTCCAGAGCATGTTCAGGTGGGCACGCCAGCGGCCGCTGGCGGTGGTCAGGTCGTACGTCATAAGCTGCCGCAGTGTAGTGGGCGGGCGGGTCTTTCACTGCATGGCGTTGCGGCGCGCCAGCTCGACAAACAGGCCCGAATGGTCCAGCTCGCCCAGGCCAGCGGCTTGCTGCTGGGCGATTGCCTGCGCATAGAGTTGTTCAAACAGCACCGTGATGGGCGCATCAAAGCCCAAGCCTTGCGCTGTGCCCAGCGCATTGCGCAAATCTTTGAGCTGAATCGCCATGCGTCCGCGTGGCGCAAAGTCGCGCTGCGCCATGCGCTGGCCGTGTACTTGCAGGATGCGGCTGTCAGCAAAGCCGCCGCCCATGGCGTCAATGACCCGTGCCATGTCGGCGCCGCCTTTTTGGCACAGCAGCAGCGCCTCGGCCACCGCGCCAATGGTGATGCCGACAATCATTTGGTTGGCCAGTTTTGCCAACTGGCCGGTGCCGTGCGTACCGACGTGGGTGGCCCGGCCGAACACCGCAAAAACCGGTGCCGCACGGGCAAAGTCTGCCGAGCTGCCGCCGACCATGATGGCCAGCGTGCCATTTTCTGCGCCCAGCGTGCCGCCAGAAACCGGTGCGTCCAGGTGCGCCACACCCAGCGCGGCCAGGCGCTGCGCATGGTCGCGCGCCTGCGCAGGCTGGATCGACGCCATGTCGATCACCAGGCAGCCGGGACGCATCGCCGCAGCGGCACCTGCGGTGATTTCAGTAGCGGCGGCCTCCTGGGCACCGAACAGGACAGCCTGCACCACATCGCCGTTCTCCAGCAGGCTGATGACCACATCGGCCTCGCGCACCGCCTCGGCAGCGTTCGCGGCCACCGCCGCGCCGCGAACTTGTTCGGCCTTGCTGCGGCTGCGGTTCCATACCGTCACAGCAAAACCGGCGGCCACCAGGCGCTGCGCCATCGGCAGCCCCATCTGGCCAATACCAAGCACCGCCAGGCGAAGCGATGGGTTTGAAGGGGGGCCAGAAACTGGGTGCATGAATACTCCTGAATTAATAGCTATACCGGCAATTAATACCTTGGCTATAAGGTGATTTGACCATTAAAAATGACAAAAACCGTCAAAAAAGGCCTTTGAGGGCAGTTCACCAGCCTGTGCGCCTGCGCTAAAGTTAAACCGTTGCCGCCAGCCACACCACGCCTGCACTACCCAAGCCATTCCCATCGAATCATCCGCCATGACCACACCTGCCCGACTCGACGCCCTCTACAACAACCGCGCCCTCGTGCCCGACCACGCCGCGCATTTTGAACGCTGGGCCGACGATTCGGCGATGGTGCGGGCCACCCAACCCTGCCACCTGGATGTGGACTACAGCACCGGCTGCCCGTTGCCCGCCGTCGCCGCGCTGCCCCAGCAAACGCTGGATATTTTCCCCGCGCAAACTGAAGCCGCCGATGGCCAGAATTTGGCCCCGGTGCTGGTTTTCATCCACGGCGGGTACTGGCGCTCACTGGACAAATCCGAGCATTCTTTTGTGGCCCCGGCTTTTACCCGGCAGGGCGCTTGTGTGGTTGTGCCCAACTATGCGCTGTGCCCCGGCACCGCAGCGCAGCCGGTGACCATTCCCGACATCGTGATGCAAATGGTGCAGGCGCTGGCCTGGACTTACCGCCATATTGAAGGCTACGGCGGTGACCCGCGCCGCATCAGCCTGGTCGGGCATTCAGCCGGCGGGCATTTGGCAACGCAACTGCTGGCCTGTTTGTGGCCCCGGTATGCCGCTGATTTGCCTCAGGGTCTGGTGAAAAACGCCTTGTCGATCTCAGGCCTTTACGCGCTGGACGTGCTGCGCAAAGTACCGTTTTTGCAAGCGTCTTTGCAGCTCAGCGCCAAAGACGCTGCCAAGGCCAGTCCGGCTTGGCTGCCCAAACCCAAACTGCACACTGGCAGGCCGGATTTTCAGGGCTTGCTGTTTGCGGTGGTCGGTGCCAAGGAAAGCCCGGCTTTCATTGAACAGAATGCGCTGATTCAAAAAGCCTGGGGCAAAAAGCGCGTGCCGGTGTGCGAAGTCATCGGCGCGCACAACCATTTCAGCATTCTGCAGGCGCTGGTGGACCCGGCGCACCGTCTGCATGGTCTGGCGACTGCGCTGCTGATTTAAGCGCCTGGTTGAACAGGGCATTCACACGCTGCTCGCCCAGGTCGTGAACTGCGGCCGTGCTCAGCAGCCAGGCCCGCTCTTGCGGCCGGGTTGGCCAGTTGGCATGCTCCAAGGGGCGCAGCCAGTACTGCAACAGCAAGGTGGTGTATTCGGCGTCGTGGCGCTCAAGTGAGCATTGCAGCCAGCCTTCGCCTGCCATGGCCGTGCTGCAGACTTCGGCCTGGCCACCGGTAAGCACAATCGATTCGCGGGCCATGATTTCATGTGCCTCTACATTGGCAAAACGCAGCGGCGCATGCAGCGCTGGGGCCGCAATGGCCCAGGTTTTGACGGGGCTGTGGGTGTAGGTGATTTCCGAGTACGCCGCGCAGTGGTAGTCGCTGGAGAGAAACACCACATTGTCAATGCCGTTGTTGGCGATAAACGAGAGCAGCCGTTTGCGGTCGTAGGCCGACATTTGCCAGGTGTCAGCCTGGCGCGGCGGCAGCTCACCCGCATTGCCCGCCAAGCCGGGCAGCATGACTGAGCCCGACACCACAAATTTCGGGTGCGAGCCCTTGCCTTGCTCGGCAAACAGCCACTGCGCCAGCCAGCGCCACTGGCTGCTGTGCAGCATTTCGCGGTCGGGGACGCGGCGGCGCTGGCTGCGCGTGTCGAGCACGATGAAGGGGTAGTCGCCATGCGAGAACGCGGTGTTGAAGCCTTGGACTTGCTGTGTCGGGCCGCTCAAATCGGGCGGTCTGCCGGGGCCGTGCGCAAACTGGAACACGTCGAAGGCGTTCAGGGCGTTTTCAGCCAGGACCTGGTTGACATGGCTGGCCAGGGCCTGTTCGCGGCTCCAGTTGTCGTTGATCTCATGGTCATCCATCACCATGGTCAGCGGCAGCCGCTGCGCCAGAGTGCGAAAGCCGTAAGACGCGCCAAAGGCGGCGCGGTAGCGCGGCAGCAGGCGCTCGATGGGGGACTGGCTGTCAGCGACACCGGCGCGGGCATCGGCATAAATCTGGTCGCCCAGCATCAGCATGAAGCGCGGGCCATACGGCGTTTTCTGGAGTTGTCTGCGCGCGTGTTCGAGGCTCGCATCGGCACGCTCAAATTCAAAGCCCGTCAGGCCAGGGTGGCGGCAAGCGCCGGCCAGAAAACTCAGGTTGCCGCCTTCAGGGTCTTGCCACTGGGCGGGGCTGAGCGTGATGAGGCGCTGGCTCAGGTTGCGCAGCGTGCGGCGCTGGCGCGACAGGGTGAGCGGCTCGGCCATGCGGGTAGCGGCGCGCTGGTCGCGCACATATTTTTTCAGCCGGTCGAGTAACTCTGCCGGATCAAAATTGGGCGGCAGCGACAAACTGGGCTGCGACGCACAAGCACCAATCGGCGGCGCAGGTTTCTGGGTTGCCCTTGCTTGCGCCCAGTCCACGTATTCACCTGGGCCAGCCGGATCGGCGCATTTGTAGCTGTGCAGGCTGATCATTTGCACGGTGACTGGCCCCCGATGGCTTTGCGGCACTTCGATATCGGCAACAGCGTAGCGAACCGACGGCACCATTGGCGTTGGGCCAGCGCCTGTCCCGGCTTGCGCAGCGAGCGCACTGGCCTGCGTAGACAAGGCCCGTATCTGAACTGGCCAGGCCTGCACTGCATGGGCGGGTGTGCTGACCGAGCCCAGGTGCAGCAGCGTGAGGGCGACCAC
>JBJXED010000069.1:0-13568 GCA_046155225.1 Burkholderiaceae bacterium | reverse complement strand
CCACATCATCCACCGCTTGTGCGGGTCCCCGTCAATTCCTTTGAGTTTTAACCTTGCGGCCGTACTCCCCAGGCGGTCAACTTCACGCGTTAGCTGCGGTACTAAGGAAGTCACCTTCCCCAACACCTAGTTGACATCGTTTAGGGCGTGGACTACCAGGGTATCTAATCCTGTTTGCTCCCCACGCTTTCGTGCATGAGCGTCAGTGCTGGCCCAGGAGGCTGCCTTCGCCATCGGTGTTCCTCCACATATCTACGCATTTCACTGCTACACGTGGAATTCTACCCCCCTCTGACACACTCTAGCCATACAGTCTCAAATGCAGTTCCTAGGTTGAGCCCAGGGATTTCACATCTGACTTATATAACCGCCTGCGCACGCTTTACGCCCAGTAATTCCGATTAACGCTTGCACCCTACGTATTACCGCGGCTGCTGGCACGTAGTTAGCCGGTGCTTATTCTTACAGTACCGTCATGAGCCCCTAGTATTAATAGAGACCTTTTCGTTCTGTACAAAAGCAGTTTACAACCCGAGGGCCTTCATCCTGCACGCGGAATGGCTGGATCAGGCTTTCGCCCATTGTCCAAAATTCCCCACTGCTGCCTCCCGTAGGAGTCTGGACCGTGTCTCAGTTCCAGTGTGGCTGGTCGTCCTCTCAGACCAGCTACAGATCGTTGGCTTGGTAGGCCTTTACCCTACCAACTACCTAATCTGATATCGGCCGCTCCAGTCGCGCGAGGTCTTGCGATCCCCCGCTTTCATCCTTAGATCGTATGCGGTATTAGCGTAATTTTCACTACGTTATCCCCCACGACTGGGCACGTTCCGATATATTACTCACCCGTTCGCCACTCTCAAGGGGTTGCCCCCTCTACCGTTCGACTTGCATGTGTAAAGCATTCCGCCAGCGTTCAATCTGAGCCAGGATCAAACTCTATAGTTCGATCTTGAATTTTTTCGCACATTACTGTGCAACTCATAAAAACGGAATTGAAGTGAACTTCACTTCTATTCTCATGAGCGTTTTTGGCATTTAGCCAAGTTCCGAAGAACTCGCAATCGCCATCAAACGCCCACGCTTATCGGCTGTAAATTTTTAATGAACGCATCAAATTCACTGCTGTGCATTTGATGTTTACTGCATTTAGTGCAGCCTGCAATTATGACGTATTTTTTAACCTGTTGTCAACCCAAAATTTGCACTTTGTTTTGAATTATTAAAGTTCGTCGAATTTAGCGCAGCCTTAGATTCTATACCGGTTTTTACCGCTTCGGCTTCAAAAATTTTAAATTATTTTTACATCCGCCAAACCATCACAAACCATCAGCTAGGCAGCCATCAAACAATCAAAGCCAAATTAAGTGCAGCCGAAAATGATACCACGACTTGCCGAAAAAAGCACTTGATGAGCCGCAAAATTCGCAAGCTGTGTCTACGCCTTCAACGGCAAGGCTCGCCTTACCGTACCGGTTAAGGCCAGCAAGGCATTCCCCAGCGCAGGCGCCAATGGCGGCACACCTGGCTCACCCACACCGCTAGGCGGCCGCTGGCTGGCCACAATCCAGGTCGTCACCAATGGCGCCTCAGGCAGCTTAACCATGGGGTATTGCGGAAAGTTACGCTGCTGCACTGTGCCATCACTGATGTCCAAGCGCCCATAGAGCGCCGCCGTCAATGCAAAGACTACTGCCCCCTCCATTTGCTGGGCCACGATGCCAGGGTTAACCACGATGCCGCAATCAATCGCGCAGGTCACGCGGTGTACGCGTGGCTTGCCACCCTGCAGTGAAACCTCGGCCACCTGCGCAACCACAGAGCCAAACGACTCATGCAAAGCAACGCCCAAGGCTCGCCCCGGCGGCGGCTTGCTGCCCCAACCCGATTTTTCCGCTGCCAAGTTCAGCACCGCCAGGTAGCGCGGGGCAGAGCCCAATAAGCCGCGCCTGAACGCCACCGGGTCCTGCCCCTGCGCCAGTGCCAGCTCGTCGATAAAGCACTCCGAGAAAAAAGCGTTGTGCGAATGGCCGACCGAGCGCCAAAACCCAACCGGCACACCCATACGGGTGGCCACATGCGCCATGTGCTGGTGGGCAATGCCATACGGCAAACCGAACAAGCCATCGGCCGTGGTTTTGTCGGGCATGTCCACCGGGCCAGCCAAGGCGGGCAAGGTGCGCTCAATCGAGCGCGGCGTAATGGCGTCCCCGGCCGATTGGATGCGCAGGCCGCTGAGCTTGCCCTGCGCATCAAAAGACGCGCGCAGGGCCGCCACCTGCATGGGCCGGTAAAAGTCGTGCGTGGTGTCTTCCTCGCGAGACCAGATGAGCTGCACCGGCGCACCGCCGCAATCCATGGCCACGCGCACAGCCTGCGCCACGTAGTCCACCTCCAGGCGGCGGCCAAAACCGCCGCCGAGCAGAGTAACGTGCAATGTCACGTCTTCCACAGGCACACCTGCAACCTGTGCGGCAACCGCACGCGCCATGCCCGGCACTTGTGTCGGCGCCCAAACTTCCACCTTGCCATCCCGCACCTGGGCCGTGCAGTTCATCGGCTCCAGCGCGGCATGCGCCAGATAGGGCGCGTGGTAGCTGGCCTGCACCGTGCGTGTGGCTTGGGCTTCTGCACTGTCAATATCGCCCTGCTGGTAAAAAACCGACCCCGACGGCTCTTTGACTGCTTGCTGTAGTTGGCTCAGGATGGCGGTCGTGTTCAGCCCACCCAGGGGTCGCTGTTGCCACTGCACATCAACCGCCAATGCCGCCTGCTGCGCCTGCCACCAGGTGGTTCCCACGACGGCAAAGCCTGCGGTCGCCCCGGCATAGCCTGGCAGTCGCACCAAGCGCAAAGCGCCCGGCAGGGACATGGCTGCAGTCTCGTCAATGGCACCGGGCGAGCCGCCCAGCATCGGGCACTGGCGGATGGCGGCATACAGCATGCCCGGCAAACGCACATCCAGCCCATAGCGCGCTGCGCCGTTGACCTTGGCCGCGAGATCCAGCCGGGGAGCGGGGGTGCCGATCAATTTCCAGTCTTTGCGGTCTTTCAGCACCACACTGCCGGGCGGCGTGGCCGCAGCAAATTTGGCCAGCTCGCCATAGCTGGCCGATTTACCCGAGGCGTGCGAAATCACGCCGTCTTTCACCACCAGTTCAGCCACCGGCAGCTTCCATTGCAGGGAAGCCGCCCCTAGCAAACTGGCGCGCGCCGTAGCGGCCGCCAAGCGCAGCACGTCCCAGGCATCCGCCACGCTGGACGACCCCCCAGTGACATTGATCCCCAACTCACGCGCCACCTTGCCCACCATCCACTGTCCCAGCCTGATTTGTGTCGGCGGCTTTTGCGCATCCACCTCCAGCGGATGAAACGGCAGGCTGGCCACCAGTGCAGCCACGTTGCCATAAATCGCGTCAAACCCGGCCTGCTCAATACGCACACGGGCCAACGGCACATCCAGTTCTTCGGCCACCAGCATCGGCAGGGCGGTGTGCACGCCCTGGCCCATTTCGCTGCGCGGCATGGCCAACACCACGATGCCGTCAGCGGCGATCTTGATCCAGCCGTTCAGCGCCACGTCTCCTGCGGTGGGTAGCATCAACTCGCCAGCACCCAGGCGCGATCGCGCGGGCAAGGCGCTCCAACCCAGCAGCAGCGCGCCGGCAGCGGCCGTGCCGCTTAGCAGCAAAGTTCTTCTTTTCATGCCGATTGCCCCGCTGCGCGGTTGGGCGACACATTCCCCGCTGCGCGGTGAATGGCCGCCCGCACGCGCTGATAGGTGCCGCAGCGGCAAATATTGGTCATGGCAGCGTCAATGTCGGCGTCGGTGGGCTGCGGGGTTTTCTTCAGCAAGGCTGCTGCTGCCATCAACATGCCGCTTTGGCAGTAACCGCATTGCGGCACCTGCTCGGCAATCCAGGCCACTTGCAGCGGATGCGGCTGCGCGGCTGTGCCCAGGCTTTCAATCGTCTCGATGCGTTTGCCCACCACGGCGGACGCCGGCGTAACGCAAGAACGCACGGCCACGCCATCGACGTGCACCGTGCAGGCCCCGCAAGCCGCCACGCCGCAGCCAAACTTGGTGCCGGTCAGGTTCAAGACGTCACGCAACACCCATAGCAGCGGCATCTGCGAGGGCACTTCAGCCTGCACCGATTGCCGGTTGATGATGAGTTCCATTTTTTCTCCTGGCCTATTGAATAAGGTGTTCACACACAAACCGGATAATTGCCAGTTGTGCAAGGTGCGCTGCCTAGTCTGCCGAAACCGAATAATCACCGCTGACATCACTTTAATGCGCCCCAACTATCCAGGGTCGGCCCAATCCCACTCGCAACCCCATTCGCAACCCTATTTCTCATGGCCCTATTGACCCTTCTCCAAGCCCACCTAGCTTATGGCCACACGGCCTTGCTGGATGGTGCCGACTTTGCGCTGGAAACCCGCGAACGCGTCGGCCTGATTGGCCGCAACGGCACCGGCAAATCGTCGATGCTGAAAATTCTTGCCGGGCTGGAAAAAGCCGACGACGGCACGCTGCAAGTGCAGCAAAACCTGCGCATTGCCTACGTGGCGCAAGAGCCCAGTTTGTCACCTGAGGCCACGGTCTTTGAAGCCGCCTGCGCCGGCGTGGCCGACATCATGGCGCTGATTGAAGAATACGTACAAGGCCACGGCGACCTGGACGCCGCGCAAAGCCGCATTGAGGCACAAGACGGCTGGAACTGGGAACAACGCGTCACCGAGACCTTGCACCGCCTGCACTTGAACCCTGACGCGCTGATAGGCTCGCTTTCCGGTGGCACCAAAAAGCGCGTCGCGCTGGCGCAAGCGCTGGTCAGCCAGCCCGAAGTGCTGCTGTTGGACGAGCCGACCAACCACCTGGATCTGGATTCCATCGCCTGGCTTGAAGGCCTGCTGATCGAGTTCAAGGGCAGCGTGGTCACCATCACGCACGACCGGGCGTTTTTGGACCGCGTGGCGACCCGCATCATTGAGCTGGACCGCGGCAAGCTGCGCAGCTACCCCGGCAACTTTGCCGCCTATTTGCTGCAAAAAGAAGAGCAAATGGCGCAAGAGGCGGTGATCAACGCGCGCTTTGACAAAGTGCTGGCGGCTGAGGAAGTGTGGATTCGCAAAGGCGTGGAAGCGCGCCGCACCCGCGCCACCGCCCGCATCGTGCGGCTGGACGCGCTGCGCGACGCACGCGCCGCTCGACGCGACGCGGTGGGCCGCGTCAAGCTCGATGTAGACAGCGGCACCCGCAGCGGCAAAATTGTGGCGGAACTGGACGATGTGTCACTCTCGTTCCCTCACGCAGGGGGCGACAAAGTCATCGTCAAAAACTTCAGCACCACTTTGCTGCGCGGCGACAAAATTGGCCTGCTCGGCCCCAACGGCGCAGGCAAAACCACCCTCATCAAGCTCATTTTGGGCGAACTGGCCCCCGACAGCGGCAAGATCAAACAAGGTGCGAACCTGCAGGTCGCCTACTTTGACCAGATGCGCGATGCGCTGGACTTGGACGCCACGCTGGAAGATTTCATCAGCCCCGGCAGCGAGTGGATCGAGATTGGCAACCAGCGCAAGCATGTCAAGAGTTATTTGGGCGACTTTTTGTTCTCACCTCAGCGTGCCAACTCGCCCGTGCGCAGCCTCTCCGGCGGCGAGCGCAACCGCCTGTTGCTGGCGCGCCTGTTTGCCCGCCCGGCCAATGTGCTGGTGCTGGACGAGCCGACCAACGACCTCGACATTGACACGCTGGAACTGCTCGAAGACCTGCTGCAAAACTACCCCGGCACAGTGCTGCTGGTCAGCCATGACCGGGCGTTTTTGGACAACGTGGTTACCAGCACCCTGGCCTATGAAGGCGACACCGAGGGCGCAGGCTTTTGGCGCGAATACGAAGGCGGCGTGCAAGACTGGCTGACGCAGCGCCAGCGCAGCCTGGAGTTTGCCGCCCGCGACGCGTCGGCGGCTGGCAGCCCCCGCGAAACGCCCAAAACTGGCCAAAATGACAAAATATCAAGCGAAATTGGCCTCTTGCCAGCGGATATCCTGCCTGTAACGCTATCAAAAAAGAAGCTCAGCTACAAGCAGCAACGCGAACTTGACGCCTTGCCGCAAACCATTGCCGCGTGGGAAACCGAGCAAGCCAGCATTCGCGCCAGCCTGGCCGACGGCAGCCTCTACGCCAGCCAGCCGCAACGCGCCGCTGAACTGCAGCAACGCGAGAGCGAAATCGACGCGGCCTTGTTACAGGCACTCGAACGCTGGGAAGCTCTGGCGAGCACCTGAACGGTGCCGGCGTGCGTCCGCCGCGCCAAGGCGGCCTGCTTGTCCCCTCTGGCCGCGCCGGGGGCGTCGCCGACTTGACTGTGCCCGCTGTCCGCCGCTGCCAGCCCACCGCACAATCGCCGCATGGGAACCCTCTACCTTGTGCGCCACGGTCAGGCCTCATTTGGCGCAGCCAACTACGACCAGCTCAGCCCCCTCGGGCTTCAGCAAAGCCACCAACTGGGCGCGTTTTTCCAGTCGAAACAGCTGACTTTTGACGCCGTGCTGTGCGGCACGCTGACGCGTCATGTGCAAACCCTGGCGGGTATTGCGCAAAGCCTGGGCGACTTGCCCGCCACCCAAGCCTTGCCAAGCTTGAACGAGTACATCCCCGAAGCCGTGATTGCCGCCGTTCACCCGGGGGCGCTGCCCAAACCCGACACGCCCGAGGCCTACCGCCTGCACTTTCAACTTTTGCGGCAAGGCTTGATGGCCTGGATCGAGGGCCGCAGCCAGCCGCAAGGCATGCCCGCATTCAGCGATTTTTCAAGCGGCATTGCAAAGGCTTTGGCGCACGTGCAGGCGCACACCCAAGGCCATGTACTGCTTGTCTCCAGCGGCGGGCCGATTGCCACCGCAGTGGCGCAAGTGCTCGGCTGCGGCGCGCAGGCCACGGTGGACCTGAACTTTCAGTTGCGCAACAGCGCACTTACCGAGATGACCTTCAGCGCCCGGCGTATAAATTTGGTGACATTCAACACACTGCCGCACTTGCAGGCCTTGCCCGATCACGTCACGTTTGCCTGAATTCGGCGCCCTGTTGCGTCTTGATGCAGCTCCAGTTGCGTCTGATGTTGCATCCATATCACGTGGCCAGATTGATGCGGCAGTGACGCCGCTTTGTCACAGTAGCTACCCGGCGCGAAGTTAACGTAATTTTTTTAAACCGCACCCGGAGCAACCTCATGAAATTTCCCTACGCCCTGAGCGCCCTCACCCTGGCCGCAGGCCTGGTCGGCGTGGCTTGCAGCAGCAGCGACTCCCCCACAGCCGCCCCCGCACCTGGTGGCGGCGGCGGCGGCGGCGCGCCCGCCCCTTCGCCTGCACCGATCACCGCGAATATCACTGCCAAAATCATTGGCTTCAACGACTACCACGGCACTTTGTTCTCGCCCGGCAACACGCGCGCCAACAGCACGGCTACTCCAGTAGCAGCTGGCGGTGCTGACTACATGGCCGCTTATGTTGCGAGCATGCGCGCGCAGAACCCCAACAATGTGGTGGTGGGTGCCGGTGATTTGATCGGCGCGACGCCTCTGGTGTCTGCCTTGTTCAACGACGAGCCTTCGGTCGAAACCTTGAACCGCATCGGCCTGGAATTCAGCGCTGTGGGCAATCACGAGTTTGACAAAGGCTCGGCCGAGTTGTTGCGCCTGCAAAACGGCGGTTGCCGCCGCCTGGCCGACAACACGATTGACCCCAACAGCTGCCGCGGTGCCAGCGTCGGCACCCCGGTGCCCTACGAAGGTGCGCGCTTTCGCTGGTTGGCCGCCAACGTGGTCGTCAACGCCACTGGCCAAACCGTGTTACCCGCTTTTGGTACCAAAGTCTTCAACGGCGTCACGGTCGCGTTCATCGGCATGACACTGCGCACCACGCCAACCATCGTCACCCCTTCGGGCGTCGCCGGCCTGACCTTCAATGACGAGGCCGCCACGGTCAATGCCTTGATCCCGACCCTGCGCGCGCAAGGCATCGAGTCCATCGTCGTGCTGATCCATGAGGGCGGAGTGCAAACCGGCACCGCAGCCGACATCAACCAGTGCGCCGGCGATATGGCCGGCTCCGCCATTGCCAGCATCGTCAGCCGCCTGGACAACGCGGTCGATCTGGTCGTCAGCGGCCACACGCACCAAGCCTACAACTGCCTGCTGCCCAACGCCACCGGCCGCCGCATCCCCGTCACCAGCACCAACGCCAACGGCCGCTTGCTGACCGAGATCGACATCACCATGAGCCCCACCACGCGGGACATCACTGCCGTGGTCGCCAACAACCGTATCGTGGACCGCATCAATGCCGCGATCACGCCCAACGCTACGGTGCTGAGCATCATGACCGCGTACAACAACCTGGTCTCGCCGATTGCCAACATGGTGATTGGCCGCATCAGCACTGCGCTCATCTCTACCGCTTCTGACAACGCCTGCAACGTGCCGGCCGGGGATTTGATTACCGACGCGCAACTCGCCGCCACTGCCCCCGTGGGTTTTGGCGAGGCCGTGATTGCCTTCCAAAACCGTGGCGGCATCCGCACGCCAGGCTTCACTTTCCCGTCCAGCCCAGCAGGCGAAGGCGATGGTAATGTCACATACGGCGAGGCCTTCACCACCCAGCCTTTCGGCAACAGCTTGGTCACCATGACGCTGACCGCGCAGCAGATCAAGAACGTGCTCGAAGAGCAGTTTGCCGGTTGCCGTGGCCAGGGTGCCACCACCACCCGCATCATGATCCCGTCCAACGGCTTCAAGTACACCTGGAACGGTGCCAACGCCTGTGACGCACGCATCAGCAATGTGACGCTCACCCGCGGCGGCGTGACCGAGACGATCGTGAACGCTGCCGGCGTGGTGGTCAACCCGGCGCAGAACTTCCGCGTCACCGTGAACAACTTCATGGCCACCGGCGGCGACGGCTACCTCACCTTCACGGGCGGCACCAATCTGCTTGGCGGAGCGCAAGACATCGATGCCCTTGCGGCCTTCATCGCGGGTACGCGCGCACCTGGCGCGCCATTTACACCTGGCGTGAACCCCAACGACGGCGGCACGGCACGCATTCTGCGCACCGGCGGCACCGCTGGCGCTGCCAATTGCCCGTCTGGCGCCAACACCAACCCTTGATGGCATCACCCCCGCGCAGCCTTCGGGCTGCGGTGACGGCCCTCTGCCGGGGCAGCACCACGATCTCACTGTGCAGCCTCTTGGCTGCACATTTTTTTGTGGCAGCCTCCCCTGCTTGGGGACAGGCTGCGCCTGCGGGCATCACCGACGAACGCTTGCGCCAGTACATTGAGCAATCGCGCACCGCCGCTACGGCCCGGCTGCCAGCCGAGGTGGTAGCCCAGCGCGTGCAAGCACGCGCCCGCTTGCTCGCACAAGGTGAGGCCGCATTGCGGAACGGGGACACCGCGCAGGCGCAAACCGCTTTTGACAAAGCCGCGACCTACGAGCACGCCGCCGACACCGAAATGGCGCTGGTGCGCACCTACATGCAAGCCGGCAACTACCGGCAAGCCACCTCGTTTGGCGCACACACCGCTGGGGCGCACCGCCAAGTGGTGGCCGGAGCCGTGCTCTACGGCTGGCTGCTCTCGCTCGGCGGGCAAGACGTCGTGGCCAAGAAGCTGCTGGAGACCGCAGCACAAACCTTTCCCAATGATGCACAGGTGCGCACAGTCAGGCAGCTGCTGGACAGTGGCAGCGGGTCCCCCACCGGTGATTTGCGCAAGCCACCCGTGCGCTTGGCCCCTTACGCCACAGGGGACCGCGTGGCAGCGTCGGCGAGCCCTGTTGCCAGCGGCGTTCTGGTGCACAGCGGCAGACATGCCTGGGTGCCCTTGTCATTGCTGGGCACGCGTTCAGCGGCCCCCAAGCTTTGGGTGCGCAATGGTTTGGGTCAAACCCGTTTGGCGGCTGTGTATCAGCGCTTTCCGGAATTGGGTTTGGCACTGCTGCATTGGCCACAGGCGCTGCCGCTTTCTGCGGCCGCAGCCATGCCCGCACGCGACGCCTTTCCCGGCAGCCCCGGCTATGCCGTCGCCTATATTCCTGCCGCTGACGCTGACGCCGCCTGGCCACGGCTAAGCACCGGTTTGCAGGGCATGCCTGTGGGCAATGTGCCCGGCTTGCGTCAATTGGGCATGACGTTGCCCGCTGGCAGCCAAGGCGCTGCGGTACTGGATGGTGCTGGGCAAGTGGTGGGTATTGCCTTGCCAGGCCCTGGCGGCAAAGACCAGGTGGTGATGGCTTCACTCCTTCGCCCAGCGCTTGGCAAGCTGGCCCCCACACCGCCAACGGCAGCGGCGGCGGCTCCTATCGCCGCAGGGCGACTGCCGATTGATGAGGTCTACGAGAACGCCTTGCGCATCAGTTTGCAGGTGCTCGCCAAGCCCTGATTGCGCCGTCTCTGAGACACCCTGCACCCCCCACACACAGGCTGCGTCCTACACCCATACAGGCGCGCCGAACACACGCCAAAGCCCCCCAAGCTGCCATGCTAGGACACCCGCCTTCACCCCAGGAGTGTCTATGTCCACGAATTGTTTTGGCCCGTTTGCACGGGCTCTGCTGTGCAGCGCTGCAGTTTCAAGTTTGCTGTTGGGTCAAGCCGTTGCGGCTGGCCCCAAAGCCGCAACCGAAGCGCAGCGCCAATACCAAAAAGAACGCGCGTTTTGCATGAGCGGTCAGTCACAGCAAGACCGCGCTACATGCATGGCCGAGGCCACCAACGCCTATGCCGAAGCGCGCCGCGGCACTTTGGGCACCACCGGCAGCACCGACTACCAGGCCAATGCCTTGGCGCGTTGCAATGTGCAACCGCCGGAGGAGCGGCCAGCCTGCATCCAGCTTGTGCAAGGCCAGGGCCAGCAAAGCGGCAGCGTGACGGGTGGCGGCGTGATCCGCGAAATGAACCAAGTCGTCAAATAACCGATCCGCGCTTGAGCGCTTGCGTGAATCTGCTGGCGTTTGAAGACCTGTAATCGCTGGCGCAACAAGGGCGCATGGCGTGTCGTCCGCTATCTGGCGCAGGCGCTCCCAGCGCGCTATGCTTTCAAGCACCATGCAACACATCGCCAGTGCCCAAGTCCACCGCTTTGACAGCTTGGCGCAGCTTTTGGCGCTGGCTTCGCCGCTACGCTCGGGCGACCAGCTAGCGGGCATTGCGGCGAATTCGGCGGGCCAGCGCATCGCCGCCAGAATGGCGCTGGCCGATGTGCCACTTCAGCATTTTTTGTCCGAGCTGGTGGTGCCTTATGAGAGCGACGAGGTCAGCCGCCTCATCATTGACAGCCATGACGCCAATGCCTTTGCGCCAGTAGCCCACCACACGGTGGGCAGCTTTCGTGACTGGCTGCTGTCCGAGGCCGCTACCCCACCAACCCTGCAAGCACTCGCCCCCGGCCTCACCCCCGAGATGGTGGCCGCAGTCAGCAAACTCATGCGCAACCAGGACTTGATTTTGGTGGCCACCAAATGCAGCGTGGTCACCCGCTTTCGCAACACCCTGGGGCTGCCCGGCCACCTGGCGGTGCGGCTGCAACCCAACCACCCCACCGACGCGCCTGCTGGCATCACCGCGTCCATCCTCGACGGCCTGATGTACGGCGCAGGCGACGCGGTGATTGGCATCAACCCGGCAGGCGACAGCGTGCCCGCACTGTGCGATTTACTGCGCTTGCTTGATCGCATCGTGCAAGGCTTCCAAATACCCACCCAGCACTGCGTGCTCACGCATGTGACCAACACCTTGCAAGCCATTGAGCGCGGCGCGCCGGTCGATTTGGTGTTCCAGTCGATTGCCGGCACACAAGCGGCCAACCAATCCTTTGGTATCAGCCTGGCCCTGCTGGATGAAGTGCACCAAGCCGCACAGGCGCAAAAACGCGGCACCCTCGGCCAAAACCTGATGTATTTTGAAACTGGCCAGGGCAGCGCGCTTTCAGCCAATGCGGGGCGCGGCGTCGACCAGCAAACGCTCGAAGCACGCGCCTATGCGGTAGCGCGGCATTTCAAGCCGCTGCTGGTCAACACTGTGGTCGGCTTTATTGGCCCCGAGTATTTGTACGACGGCAAGCAAATCATCCGCGCTGGGCTGGAAGACCATTTTTGCGGCAAGCTGCTGGGCCTGCCGATGGGTTGCGATATTTGCTACACCAACCACGCCGAGGCCGACCAGGACGACATGGACAACCTGTTGGTACTGCTGGCCAGCGCCGGCGTCAACTTCATCATGGGCGTGCCGGGGGCAGACGATGTGATGCTGAACTACCAAAGCACTTCGTTCCATGACGCCCTGTTTGTGCGGGCGCTGTTGGGTAAAAAGAGAGCGCCGGAGTTTGAGGCCTGGCTGCAGTCAGTGGGCATTACCGATGGCGCTGGGCAATTATTGCCCGCTCAGGCGCAGGGCGCCCTGGCTACCGGTTTGCAAAAATTGCTGGGCCATTGATCCATGACTGCCCCCGCTACAGACATTGCCGCTACCAGCCCCGCAGCCGTCAGCGCCCCGGTACCAGACCCCTGGCAGACCTGGCAACAGCAAACTCCCGCCCGCATTGCGCTGGGCCGCAGTGGCATCAGCCTGCCGACGCGCGAGGTGCTGCAGTTCGCCGCCGACCATGCCAATGCCCGCGATGCCATCCACACGCCGCTGGACCTGCCCGATTTGCTGGCGCAACTTGGCGCCGATGGTTGGCCGGTAGTTAGCGTCCGCAGCCAGGCCAACAGCCGCGCCGATTACCTGCGCAGACCCGACTGGGGCAGGCGCTTGCACGAGGACAGCGCCGCAGATTTGGCAGCATTGCAAGCTGCGCCCGTCGATGTGATGTTTGTCGTCGGCGACGGCCTGTCTGCTCTGGCCGTGCAGCGCCACGCCGCGCCGATGCTGGCCGCCTGCCGCAGCGCGCTGGACGGGCGCTTGTCGCTAGGGCCGGTGGTCGTCGCCCAGCAAGCCCGCGTCGCCCTGGCCGACGAGATCGGCCAACTGCTGCGCGCCAGACTGGTGGTGATGCTGATTGGCGAGCGCCCCGGCCTGAGCTCCCCCGACAGCCTGGGCCTGTACATGACTTATGCGCCGCAGGTGAGTTGCACCGATGCGCAGCGCAATTGCATCTCCAACATCAGGCCGGCGGGCTTGTCTTATGCGGCGGCAGCAGGTCGGTTTGCCTGGCTGGCGCTAGAGGCACAGCGGATTGGGCAGACCGGAGTTGGGCTGAAGGATTTGAGCGAGCCGCAGCCACAGCAGATTGGCAATAAATGATCAGAAGTGTTAATCTGCAACCTATCTGATGGCTAAGAAGCAATTACCGCCTCCCGCTGAAACCTTGTTGCAGTCTGAGCGATTGACGGTTTCAGCCAAACGCGGTGGTGGCCTGCTCCGCTATGAGGTGTGGGGCTACCAGCAAACGGATGGAAAGCAGCACATCACCCGCTACAGCATGGCCTACATCAACCCAGCCATTTACGCGCGGGATAACGGACGGGTGCTGGGTTATGACAACGCGCACGACGGCC
>JBJXED010000068.1:0-3948 GCA_046155225.1 Burkholderiaceae bacterium | reverse complement strand
CCAGCTTGGCGTCACTGCGCTGGTGCAGCTTGTTGATCCACTGCGGCATTTTCATAGGGTCACACTCGGGTCGTCAGCGGGTTCGGTGGTGGCGGTAGTGGCCGCTGTGGTGGTGGGCGCAGCCAGGCGGGCTTGCACTGGTTTGGAGCCACCCGCCGCGCCTTTGGTTGCAGCCTCTGCCTGGGCTTTTTGTGCCTGCTCCTGCAAGTGCGCCAGCACTTTGTCGCGCGGGCCGTACACCACCATCTGGCCATCACGCAGCACCAGCATTTTCTCGGCCACTTGCAGCAAATTGGGGCCGTGCGCAATCATCACCACCGTCGTGCCCTGCGCCTTCATGGCGCGCACGGCATTCAGCAGCGCGGCCTCACCGGCCTGGTCGAGGTTGGAGTTGGGCTCGTCGAGCACCAGCAGCTTGGGCGTGCCGTACAGTGCGCGCGCCAGGGCAATGCGCTGGCGCTGGCCGCCCGAGAGGCCGCCGCCGTCAGCACCAACCGGCGTGTCGTAGCCCTGCGGCAGGCGCAGCACCATCTCATGCATGCCCGCCAGCGTGGCGGCGCGTACCACGGCCTCGCTGTCAAGGTCGCCAAAGCGGCCAATGTTCTCGGCCACCGTGCCCTCGAACAGCGCAATATCCTGCGGCAGGTAGCCCACATACGGCCCCAGGTGGTCTTTGTCCCAGGTGAACACGTCAGCGCCGTCCAGCCGCACCAGCCCGCGCGCGGTGGGCCAGACGCCCACCAGCAGCCGCGCCAGCGTGCTTTTGCCGCAGCCGCTGGGGCCGACCACCACCACCACGTCGGCCGGGTGGATGGTGAAGCTCAGGCCCATGAGCACCGGGTTTTTGCCGCCGGGCGGAATCGCATGCACGTCTTCTACCGCAATCGCACCCTTGGGCACCGGCAGTTGCAGGCCGGGCACCGGCGCGGGGTAGGTGGCGAGCAGCTCGCCCAGGCGGCGGTAGGCGTCGCTCGCGGTGATCCACTGCTTCCACGCGCCAATCAAGAGCTCGGCCGGGGCCAGGGCGCGGCCCAGCAAAATGCTGCCCACAATCATGCCGCCGGGGGTTATCAAATCTTGAATGGCGAGCCAGGCACCCACGCCCAAAATGAGCGACTGAAACAGCATGCGTGCCGACTTGCCGAGCGAGCCGAGTTTGGCACCCTCTTCGCTGGCAAAGGTTTGCAGCGCCAGCACCTTGTTTTGTTTCTCGGCCCAGCGTTTGCGCATGGTGCCGAGCATGCCGAGGGCCTTCACGGCCTCGGCATGGCGCAGGTTGTTGTTGACAAACTGCGCGGTGGCCTGCGCCTCTTTGTTGGCCTCGGTAATCGGCTTGTGCGTGCGCCACTCGTTGAGCCAGGTGAGTGCAAACAACAGCACCACCACCACCAGCGCAAACACCGCCAGCCAGGGGTGAATCAGGCCGATCACCAGCACATAGACCGGCAGCCAGGGCGTGTCAAAAAACGCCAGCGCCCCGGCCCCGGCGGCAAACTGGCGCACGCTGGTGAGGTCTTGCAGCGCCTGCGCCGGGCCGGGCCCGGCGCGGCGCAGGCTGCGCTCGAAACCGGCGGCAAAGACGCGGTCGGCCAGCACCTGGTCGAGCTTGACGCCCACGCGGATCAGCATTTGCGTGCGGATACGGTCGAGCACGCCAAACAGCACATAAAACACCGCAATCAGCAGCGTGAGCATGAGCAGCGTGGTGAGGTTGCGGCTGGCCAGCACCCGGTCATAGACCTGCAGCATGTAGATCGACGGGGCCAGGTACAGCAGGTTCAGCGCGAAGCTGAAGCCCGCCGCCCGCAGCAGCGCGGGCCGCACAGACAGCATGGCGCGGCCAAGCTCGTGCGAAGAATCAAAGAGTTTGCCAAAGATCAAAAGCAGTCACCACCAAAAAAAAGCGCCGCGGGTGCGGCGCTTTGGAGTTTATCGGAATCTTGTGTCACGCCAGCCGCCCAAGGGCCGCAGCGCTGGCTGCAGCGCTGTGCGCTGCAGCCAGAAACTGTTAGAAGCCGCTAACGAAGTCGCCGCGCAGCACATAGAACGAATCCACGGCAAAGTTGGCAGCCGTGAGGTTGGCGGCAATGGTGCCGAGCAGGCGCACCGAGTTGTCACCTTCGCCCAGCACCAGCAGCGTGTCGGCACCCGACTGCACGGCCAGTGCGCGCAAGTCCTCGGCAGAGCCCACAGATTCAAACCCAAGCGTGTGGATAACGTCGGTGCTGCCAAAACCGGTAATCACGTCGTGGCCATCAAAACCGGTGAACAGGAAGCTGTCGCTGCCCGACCCGCCCGACAGATAGTCGTTGCCAGAGTCACCGAAGAGGATGTCGTCGCCGCTGCCGCCGTAGATCGAGTCGGAACCATTACCGCCCACCAGCAGGTCGTTGCCGGCGTTACCGAGCAGGCGGTCACCGGCATTGCCAGCCAAGAGCTGGTCATTACCGCTACCCGAACGCAGCGTGGTGGAGGCACCACCTGTGTTGTCCTGGAACTGCGAGCCATCTACAAAAGTCAAACCCAGTCCAGCGAACGACGGTGCACCGCCGGTATTGATGATGTCCACCGCGTTGGAAGTGCCTTCGCCAAGCACACTGGTATCCGACACATTGAACCCGTCCATTTTGTTGGCAGACACCGACAGTTGGGCGGCAGACACACCTTCAAAGCGGAGGGTGTTGACGGTCGTGAAGTCAATCTGAGCTACGTTGTCACCAAAGGTCTCATCCACCGCGCCGCTCGCCGCGCTGAGGTCAACCAGGTAGTCACGCTGAATGCCGGTGTCGTTTTGCGCGCCGAGGATGCCCAAGTCGGTGGTTGCACCGGTGCTGGTGTTGCCAGCCACGTCTGTTCCGGCAAACTTGAATGTGATGTCGAGCAAGTCCAGTGGGTTGAGTTCGTTGTTGAGGAAACCCAGGTTGCCGAAGTCTTTACTGGCTTCAAATGCCGCAGCGTTCGCATTGTTCAGCGTCACCGTCAAGGTGCGGTCGTCCACGATAGCGACAACTGTGCCACTCGCGGCCAGGGTGACCTCATCAGTGGCATCGTCATTGGTATCAATGGACACAGCCGTCACATCAACCGTTGAGAGCGTAATTTCTTTAAAGCCCTGGCCTTGCAGCGTCAGCGTATTGGTGGCGGCGTTGTAGTAGCTGCTGTCGTAGCTGACGTTGGGGCCTTTGGTGTCAATGGTGATGGCGAGCGCGGGGCTGGAAGACAGCGACTTGTTGCCTGCCGTGTCGTACTGGACCGCTGTGTAGGTGTGCACGCCATCGGCAACTACCGAAAGCATACCCAATGGTGCTACTTCAATGCTGAAGATACCCGAGGCGTTGACGACACCCGAGCCGACCAAGGCTGTGCCGCTGCCAATGGTTTCGTACAACTCGACAGTGGCGCCAATAACGCCCGAGCCGGTAATCGTCAGGTCCTGGTTAACTTTGGTGATGTTGTCGGTGGGAGAGCTGCCGCTGTCGTCTGCCGCGTCCAGGTCCAGATTCGTCGGCGCGAGCGGTGCGGTGGTGTCGACCACCACATTCACCGGTACGCCATCCACCGAAGCCGCCGACTGGTTGCCGGCCACGTCAGTCGCGAACGAGCGGATGACGTAAGTGCCTTCGGTCAAGTTGGTGTCGATGCTCCACATACCCGTCATTTGGTCTACAGCGCCGGTGCCAATGACTTCTTCGGTGACGTCGAAAGCACCCAAGACACCCTCAGTGGTCTTGTCGATGAACAGCGACACCGTCGAGGCGTTCTTGGACAGCGGCACGGTGCCGCTGAAAGTCAGGCCTTTGGTGGTGAAGGTGATGTTATCCGTGTTGGACGCACCGGTATCGTCAGCAGCCGCCAGGTCAGGCGCTGTTGGCGTCTCGGGGATCAAGGTGTCGACCGTAATATCCAGTCCCGAAGCTGCAAGCGACTCGTTACCCGCCAGATCGGACG
>JBJXED010000067.1:0-16645 GCA_046155225.1 Burkholderiaceae bacterium | reverse complement strand
TTGGCGGCGTGCCTTTGCTGAAGTGGATTTCAGCGCCGCGCCGCAGGTGGCGCGCTGGTTTGAGGCGATGCAGGCGCGGCCTGCAGTGCAGCGGGCAATCGATCGGTTGACAGCCGGTTGACAGCCGGTTGACGGCTGCCTAGCGGCCAACCGCGCTGTTTAAAACGGCATCAAGCCGCCAACTTCTCTACATGCTTTTGCCGCGTGTAGAGGAAGTCGATCACGGCCTTGCGGTAGTGCAGATAGTCGGTGCTTTCGGCCAGTTCAACCCGGTCACGCGGGCGTGCCAAGTCAATCGCCAGCACTTCGCCGATGGTGGCCGAGGGGCCGTTGGTCATCATCACAATGCGGTCAGAGAGCAGCACGGCTTCATCTACATCGTGCGTGACCATCACCACGGTGCTGTGGGTGTTTTGCACAATCGCCAGTAACTCATCTTGCAGCTTGGCGCGGGTCAGGGCGTCAAGCGCGCCAAAGGGCTCGTCAAGTAGCAACACTTTGGGCTCCATCGACAGGGCGCGGGCAATACCCACGCGCTGCTTCATGCCGCCAGAGATTTCACCGGGGCGCTTGTGCGCGGCGGCGGTCAGGCCGACCATGCCGAGCGCCGCTTCGGTACGCGCCTTGAGCTGGGCCTTGGTCTCGGCGGGGATGCCGACATCGCGCGTTTGGCCGAACACACGCTCTACCGCCAAATAGACATTTTCAAAACAGGTGAGCCATGGCAGCAACGAGTGGTTTTGGAATACGACACCGCGCTCAGGGCCGGGGCCGACGATCTCGCGGTTGGCACACAGCAAAGTGCCCTGTGTAGGACGCGTCAAGCCGGCTATCAGGTTCAGCAGCGTGGACTTGCCGCAACCCGAATGGCCGATCAGCGTGACAAATTCGCCTTTGGCTACAGTCAGGTGGATGTTCTGCAGCGCCTGAAACGGCCCTTTATTGGTCTTGAAGGTTTGTTCAACACCCTCGACCTGGATGTATTTGGTGGTCAGGCTGTCGTTCATGATTTGACCTCTTCAAAAGTGAAGGTGGTGGCAAGTTTGATCAGTGCAAATTCAAGAATCAGACCAACGATGCCGATGGTGAAGATGGCAATGATGATGTTCTTCACATTCAGGTTGTTCCACTCGTCCCAGACCCAAAAGCCAATGCCGACACCGCCGGTGAGCATTTCAGCCGCCACAATCACCAGCCAGGCGGTGCCCACGGCAAGGCGCACGCCGGTGAGCATGTAGGGCAACACGGCGGGAAAGAGGATTTTGGTGAAGATTTTCCATTCGCTTAAATTGAGCACACGTGCCACGTTCATGTAGTCACTCGGCACGCGCTGCACGCCGACGGCGGTGTTAATGATCATGGGCCAGATTGAGCAAATAAAGATCGTCCAGATGGCGGCCGGATTGGCACCCTTGAACACCAGCAGGCCTATGGGCAGCCAGGCCAGTGGCGAAACCGGGCGCAGCAGGCTGATCAGCGGATTGAACATACGGCTGAGAAACTCAAAGCGGCCGATGGCAAAACCCAGCGGAATCCCCACCGCCGCCGCCATGCCAAAACCGAAGGCCACGCGCTGCAGCGAACTCAAGATATTCCAGCCAATGCCTTGGTCGTTCGGCCCCTTGCTGTAGAACGGGTCGCCAAACACGCTCAGCGCCTGTTTGAAAGTGTCGATGGGCGAGGGGAAGTTGCTGGTGCTGGTCATTGAAATCAAAGCCCAGATACCGGTGAGCAAGCCCAGCCCGAATATCGGCGGCAGCACTTTGAGCATCAGCCCCTTCCAATCAAAGGGTAGGCGTACAGTTTTTGGCACTTGTGCCTCAGGTGGCGCTATATCCTTTGCCACGCTGGGCAGCGTGATGGGGCCGGACGGCGCTGCGTGCTGGGCAGGGGACGGAGCCGCCCGCGCAAGCGCGGCAGCTTCCAGGGGCGAGTGAAAAACGGCACTGACCATGGCTTTTCTCCGGTTGACTGAAACTAGGCTTTGATCTTGAAACCATCGGCGTATTTGGCTGGATCTTTGCCATCCCACACCACGCCGTCGATCAGTTTGCTGCTGCGCATCACGTCTTTGGGCACGCTGACTTTGACCATGGCGGCGGCCTGCTTGTAGAGATCAATCTGGTTGACCTGTTTGGCAATTGCCAAATAATCTGGATGTTCCTTGATCAGGCCCCAGCGCTTGTGCTGCGTCAGAAACCACATGCCGTCCGACAAATAAGGGAAATTGACCGCGCCGTCGTTGAAGAACTTCATGTGATTTGGGTCGTCCCAGGTTTTGCCAAGGCCGTTTTGGTAGCGGCCCAAAATGCGCTGGTTGATGGCATCGACGCTGGTGTTGATGTAGGACTTCTCGGCCACGGTTTCGGCCATCTTGTTTTTGTTGGCCAGGCTGGCATCGATCCAGCGGCTGGCTTCTAACACGGCGGCGGTGACGGCACGTGCGGTATTGGGGTACTTTTTGACAAACTCGGCCGTGGTACCCAGTGTTTTTTCGGGGTGATCACGCCAGATGTCTTGTGTGGTGACTGCGGTGACGCCAATGCCGTCAATGATGGCGCGGTGGTTCCAGGGTTCGCCAACGCAAAAGCCGTCCATATTGCCAACCCGCATATTGGCCACCATTTGCGGCGGCGGCACCGTGATCAGCTTGGCACCGCGCACCGGGTCGATGCCCGAGGCCGCCAACCAGTAATGCATCCACATGGCGTGGGTGCCGGTGGGGAAGGTGCCGGCGAAGGTGTATTCACGCTTGTTGGCGGCCATTACCTTGGCCAAGGACGGGCCATCGACCGCACCCTTGTCGGCCAGCGTTTTGGAAAGCGTGATTGCCTGGCCATTGTTGTTCAGACTCATCAGCACGGCCATGTCCTTCTTTGGCCCACTGGTGCCCATATGCACGCCGTAGATCAAGCCGTAGAGCACATGCGCCATGTCGAGCTCGCCGCTGACCAGCTTGTCGCGCACGCCCGCCCAGGAGGCCTCCTTGGAGGGTGTGATCTTGACGCCGTATTTTTTGTCAAAACCCATCACCGAGGCCATCACCACACTCGCACAGTCAGTCAGCGGAATAAAACCAATCTTGACTTCTTCTTTCTCGGGCTTGTCCGAGCCTTGCGCATACACCAGGCTGCGCAGTGCCGGGCTGATCACAAGTGCTCCAGCGGCGGCGGTTTGCAGGGCGGTGCGGCGGCTCAGGCGGGCTTTGAGCCAGTCGGGTGACGGGGCGGGGGGTAGCGGTGTCGTCATAAAAATCACTCCTGAAAAAACTGACAAGAAAAAAAATAGCGTCCACATCCAGTCCCAAGGGGGTGGATGGGGACGCCTTTGTCCTTACGTCGCCTGTTCGCCGTTGAACAAGCTAACTTGCGCTGACCCCATGGGTCACGCTGGTTGATGCAGAGATAAATGCAAGCCCCGTGCCAGTTTTGGCAGGCTGCAATAACGCTCAATGTGCTATAGATTAAATAGCTTTACAGGCAATAAACGTATTGGCTAGCAGCCAATTTGGTTTAAAAAATAGCGAAAAATGCCAAAAAATGGTGTTTGCTGCACTGTTTTTGTGCGACGCACCAAAAGGTGTACTAGCCGAGAAGTTCAGCGGCATCGACGATGCGCTGCGCAACTTCACTGAGTTTGAGGCCGCGGTCCATCGCCGCCCGGCGCAGCTTGTCGTAGGCGGCTTGTTCGCTCAGCTTCTGGCGTTGCATCAGCAGGCCTTTGGCACGGTCAATCAGCTTGCGGTCGTGCAGCTCGGTTTTGGCGTTGGCCAGCGCCAAGCGCAAGTCTTGCTCATGCTGGAAGCGCGCCATGGCCACGTCCAGAATTGGGCGGATGCGCTCGGGTGCCAGACCGGCCACTACATACGCCGACACGCCCGCCGCGACCGCAGCCTTGACGTGGCGGGTGTCGTCGTCATTGGTGAACAGCACGATCGGGCGGCGCGCATCGCGGCTGGCCGACACCACATGTTCCAGCGCGTCACGCGCCTCGCTCTCGGCATCGACGATCACCATGTCAGGTTGCAGTTGCGCCAGCCGTTCGGCCAAAAACGTATCGCAAGGCAGCACCGCCACGATGTTGTAGCCGCTCTCGAGCAAGCCAATGCGCAACTGGCGCGAGCGCTCGGCCTGCATCACGGCATGCGCATCGGCCGATTCGGGCACCAGCGAATCGGGCGCAATGATGACCAAGCGAAGGGGGGCGATATTCATGCAGAAAAACTCCGCAAGAACTGCGCCACCCAATTCGTCACGCAGTGCGCTAACTTAGACTTGCAGCATGTTGGTCTTGGGCATTGAATCTTCCTGCGATGAAACGGGTGTGGCACTGGTGGCCGCTGATATGGCCGCGCCGCAAGCCGTGCCGAGCTTGCTTGCGCATGCGCTGCACAGCCAGATTGAGATGCACCAGGCGTATGGCGGTGTGGTGCCCGAGCTGGCCAGCCGCGACCATATCCGCCGGGTGTTGCCGCTGACGCAAGCGGTGCTGACGCAGTCGCAGCGGGAATTAAAACAAGTGGACGTGGTGGCCTTTACCCGCGGCCCCGGCTTGGCGGGTGCCTTGCTGGTGGGCGCGGCGCTGGCCTGCGCCCTGGCCGCCGCGCTGGGCAAGCCAGTGCTGGGTGTGCACCATTTGGAGGGCCATTTGCTCAGCCCATTTTTGGGCGAGGATCCGCCTGTCTTCCCCTTTGTGGCCTTATTGGTCTCTGGGGGGCATACCCAGCTGATGCGGGTCGACGCGGTGGGCTGCTACCGCCTGCTGGGCGAGTCGATCGACGACGCGGCGGGCGAGGCGTTTGACAAATGCGCCAAGCTGCTGGGCTTGCCTTACCCGGGCGGCGCGCAGTTGTCCCAGTTGGCGCTGCAGGGCGACCCACGGGCCTATAAATTACCCCGGCCTTTGCTGCACAGCGGCGATCTGGATTTTTCTTTCTCCGGCCTGAAGACTGCGGTGCTCACGCAGGTTAAAAAAATCGAAGCGGCTGGCCCGGCCACGCCACAGCAAAAAGCCAATCTCGCGGCAGCCACGCAGGCCGCAATCGTCGAGGTATTGGTGAAAAAGTCGCTGGCCGCGCTGCACGCCAGCGGCCTCAAGCGTTTGGTGGTGGCGGGTGGCGTGGGGGCTAATCACGAGTTACGCCAGCAACTGGACGCTGCTGCCAGTGCGCGCAGTCTGCAGGTACATTACCCCGCGCTGGAGTTTTGCAGTGACAACGGCGCCATGATTGCAATGGCGGCCGCTATGCGTTTGCAAGCTGGCTTGGAATTAGCGGGACTGACGCAAGCGGGCAACGGCTACGCGTTTGATGTCAAGCCGCGCTGGCCCCTGCATGAGGCCAGCAGCCAACGCGCTTGACACGGACGGCGCATGCCTTATTCGATGGCGAGTTGCGTGACCTTGCTGACGGGCACAACCTTGGCCAAATGCAGGCTGAGCACACCGTTTTCCAGCTTGGCGTTGCTGGCCGCCAGGTCAATCTCGTGCTCCAGTTCATAGGCGGCTTTGACCTGACGGGGCGCGTCTTCGGTGCTGCTGATGCGCACCACATGGCCTTCAATGGCCACCGCAACCTGGGCCTTGGTGAGGCCAGGGATGTCGAGTTGCAGCGTGGCGGCTTTGTCATCTTGTTCAATGCGTGCATTGAGCGGGGCACTGGTCAGGCCTTGGCTGAGCAGGCGTTCCAGATGGCGGTCAAAAGAGCGCACGGCGGGTGTGTAGGCGGCAGTGCGAACAGGGGCGGTAAAGAACATAAAAATACTCCAATTGAAAATTGGGGCGATGAAGGTGCTCGTCCCGTACACTCTGCGGCCTTTGCTCCGGGTTGGTGAGCCGCATGCCTCCAATCTTGTAGTGTGTTGGATTGAATTCAAGAGGACTTTTACGTGAAAAATTTAGGGCTCGCGTGCTTGAAATTCGTGCTGCTCGCCGCCATGGCCTGGCGTCTTGGCGGGCTGGCGGCACAAACCGCAAGTCCGCCCAGCCCAGTGCCCGTGCCGATCAAATTGGCGATGATTGAAGGCCTCTCGGGCCCCTTTGCCAACGCCGGCGAGGCGGTGTTCCGCAACCTGCTGTGGGCGACCGAGCGCGTCAACCAAGGCGGCGGCATCCAAACCGCTGCGGGCTCGCGGGCGCTGCAATTGGTGCGCTATGACAGCAAGGGCAACAACGAAGACGCGCTGTCGGCCTTGCGCTCGGCAATTGACGATGGGGTCCAACTGGTCACCCAGGGCAATTCATCGGCCACGGCGGCGGTGCTGATTGACGCCGTCAACAAGCACAACGAACGCAGTCCCGGCAGGCGCGTGCTGTATTTGAATTATTCGGCGGTCGAGCCTGCGTTGACGAATGAGAAATGCAGCTTTTGGCATTTCCGCTTTGACGCCCATGCCGACATGCGGCTGGCGGCCTTGATGCAAGTCCTGAAAGAAGATGAAGCAACCCGGCGCATCTATTTGATCGGCCAGGACTACAGCTTCGGCCAGAACCTGCTGCGCAGTGCGCGCGAGCAAATCGCGCTGACGCGTCCTGACCTGGCCATCGTGGGCGACGAGTTGCATCCGCTGGGCCGCGTCAAGGACTTCGCGCCCTATGCCGCGAAGATAAAAGCCAGTGGCGCGCAAGCGGTGCTGACGGGTAATTGGGGTAACGACCTGACATTGCTCGTCAAGGCCGCTCGGGACGCTGGTTTTGACGGCCGTTTTTATACTTTCTACGGCAACGCCTTGGGCGTTCCCGCCACGCTGGGCGAGGCCGGGGTAGGCAAAGTGATGGCGGTGGCCGACTGGCTCCCCAATGTGCCTGAGGCGGCGTCGCAGGCCTTTACCCTGGCCTTTCGCAAGCGCTTTCCCCAAGCAGCGGACGATTACATCCACATGCGTTTGGCGTTGATGGTCCAGGCACTGGTACAAAGCCTGGAAAAAAGCACCCAGACTGCGGTGCTTGACGGCGGCCTCGACATCGTTGCGCTGGCGCGTGCGCTGGAGACAGCCAGCGTCAGTGCGCATGGCCGCGCTGGCAACATGCGCGCCAGTGACCACCAGTTCCAGCAGCCGCTGGTGGTGGGCATGATGGACAAGCTTGGCAGCCCCGGCGTGCCGTTTGACGTGGAAGGCTCAGGTTTCGGCTTTCGCGTCATCAAACAGTTGTCCGCAGCACAGGCCAGCTTGCCCACAAGCTGCCAGATGGCCCGGCCAGTGGCGGCGCGAACCCCTTAACTGCCAAAACCCAGGCAGGCTCCCGCATCGGGACGGCCTTTGCATTCGCGCTTGAGGCGTTTCTCGCGCGCCGCTGCGGTTTCGCCCGAGCCGCCGGGGATGACGGCCGCTTTGACAGGCGCGGCTTTGGCTTGATTGGCCTTTTTCCCGCCCGGCTTTTTGCTGCTCGAAGCCGCGCTGGAGGCCGGCGCTGCTGCGCTGACCTCGGCATTGCCGGCCTGCGCAAGGGCAGGGCCGAGCAGCATGGCGAACGCCAAGCAAATGGCTTTTAGAAAAGGCTGATTCATGGGGTTTCCTGGAATTACTGACAGCGGCTATAATATTTGGCTTTGCTTAACCCGCAAAAGAATAGCACGGCACAAATCGTTCGTTTGTGACCGCAAGTCAAGAACGCCGGATTACCGCAAGGCTCCGGCACTTAAACCCAAGGAACTGTTTCATGTCAACCACCCTGACTATTGATACCGCTGCGGTCATCAAAGACAACGCCCGCGCTGCTGGCGATACCGGCAGCCCCGAGGTGCAAGTGGCGCTGCTCACGGCGCGCATCAACCACCTCTCGCCGCACTTCAAAGAGCACAGCAAAGATTTTCACGGCCGCCGCGGCCTGCTGCGCATGGTCAGCCGCCGCCGCAAGCTGCTGGACTATTTGAAGTCCAAAGACGCCGAGCGCTATGTCGCGCTGATCGCCAAGCTGGGTCTGCGCAAGTAAGCTCCCGCGAGATTTCGTCCTTGAAAAACGCCTCAGTTGCCTCGGCTTCTCGGGCGTTTTTTTCTTCAACATTTTTTCCGGAGTTTTTTCAAACAGAGCGAAGCTGTGTCATTCCAAGAGCCGCGGCAAATTTGCCGTATTTCCTGGAATGGCATCGCGATCTGAATGAAGCCGGCCTTTGCGAATCGGGTCTGATTCGTTATTCAAAAGCAGGAGCCTATCCATGAGCATTTTCAACAAAGTGAGCAAGACCTTCCAATGGGGCGAGCAAACCGTCACGCTGGAAACCGGTGAAATTGCCCGCCAAGCGGGCGGCGCCGTCATCGTCAGCATTGACGGCACGGTAGTGCTGGCCACCGTGGTGGCAGCGAAAAACGCCAAGCCTGGCCAAGACTTCTTTCCACTCACCGTGGACTACATCGAGAAAACCTATGCCGCCGGCAAAATCCCCGGCAGCTTTTTCAAGCGTGAAGCCAAGCCCAGCGAGTTTGAAACCCTGACCAGCCGCCTGATCGACCGCCCGATTCGCCCGCTGTTCCCGGAAGGTTTTTTGAACGAAGTGCAAGTGGTGATCCACACCCTGTCGCTCAACCCTGAAGTTGATGCCGACATTGCTGCCTTGATCGGCACCAGCGCCGCCTTGTGCATCTCCGGCATGCCGTTTGCGGGCCCGATGGGCGCGGCGCGGGTCGGTTATGTCAATGGCGAGTATGTGCTGAACCCGGGCAAAACTCTGCGCTTGCAGTCCAAGATGGATTTGGTGGTGGCAGGTACCGAAGCCGCTGTGCTGATGGTGGAGTCGGAAGCCGACCAACTCAGCGAAGAAATCATGCTGGGTGCGGTGGTGTTTGGCCATGAGCAGAGCCGGATTGCCATCAACGCGATCCACGACTTGGTCAAAGACGCTGGCAAACCCGTGTGGGATTGGCAGCCTGAGGCCAAGAACGAGCCGCTGATTGCGCAAGTCAATGCGCTAGCGGGTGACAAGCTCAAGGACGTCTACGAGATTCGCGACAAGCAAGCCCGCACCCAAGCCCTGCGCGCTGCCTATGCCGAAGTGCATGCCGCGCTCAAAGACAGCGGCACGGCGTATGACAACGCGCTGGTGCAAAACCTGCTGTTTGACGTGGAAGCCAAGCTGGTGCGCGGCATGATTCTGGCGGGTGAGCCGCGCATTGACGGGCGCGACACGCGCACCGTTCGGCCTATCGAAATCCGTAGCAGCGTGTTACCACGCACCCACGGCTCGGCCCTGTTTACACGCGGTGAAACCCAGGCGCTGGTGGTCACCACTTTGGGCACGGAGCGCGACGCGCAGCGCATCGACGCACTGGCCGGCGAGTTTGAAGACCGCTTCATGTTCCACTACAACATGCCCCCGTTTGCCACCGGCGAAGTCGGCCGCATGGGTAGCACCAAGCGCCGCGAAATCGGCCACGGCCGCTTGGCCAAACGCGCTCTGGTAGCGGTGCTGCCGGCCAAAGATGTGTTCCCGTACACCGTGCGGGTGGTGAGTGAGATTACCGAGTCCAACGGCTCGTCGAGCATGGCTTCGGTCTGCGGCGGCTGCTTGTCGATGATGGACGCCGGTGTGCCTCTGAAGGCGCATGTGGCCGGCATCGCGATGGGGCTGATTAAAGACGGCAACCGCTTTGCCGTGCTGACCGACATCCTGGGCGACGAAGATCATCTGGGCGACATGGACTTCAAAGTAGCCGGCACCACCTTCGGCATTACCGCGCTGCAAATGGACATCAAAATCCAGGGCATCACCAAAGAAATCATGCAAGTCGCGCTGGCGCAAGCCAAAGAAGCGCGTATCCATATTCTGGGCAAGATGGTTTCGGCCATGGGCAGCGCCAATACCGAGATCAGCAGCTTTGCACCCAAGCTCTACACCTTCAAAATCAACCCCGACAAGATTCGCGACGTGATCGGCAAAGGCGGCGCAGTCATCCGCGCGCTGACGGAAGAGACCGGCACGCAAATCAACATCGAGGAAGACGGCACCATCACGATTGCCAGCACTGACGGTGCCAAGGCCGACGAAGCCAAGCGCCGCATTGAGGCGATTACGGCCGATGTGGAAATTGGCAAGGTCTATGAAGGCGCAGTGACCAAGATTTTGGACTTCGGCGCACTGATTAACCTGCTGCCGGGCAAAGACGGTTTGCTGCACATCAGCCAGATCGCGCACCAGCGGGTTGAGAAAGTCAGCGACTTTTTGACCGAAGGTCAGATCGTCAAAGTCAAAGTTATGGAGACGGACGAGAAGGGCCGCGTCAAGCTGTCGATGAAGGCGCTGCTGGACCAACCGCAGCACCACGACCAGCACTGAGCCGAGCTTGAACCGGTCGGTAGAGCTATATTATTTATAGCATTATCGGCAAGTTTTACCTTGGCCAGAGCCATAAAACACTCTAAATTATCGTTGTGACGCATGTTCGCGGTTGAAATCAGTGCCCCTGGCGGACCCGAGGTCTTGCGCCTTGGCGAGCGTCCTGACCCCGTTGCAGGGCCGGGCGAGGTACTGATCCGTGTGCATGCCAGTGGCGTCAACCGGCCGGATGTCTTGCAGCGCAGCGGCAACTATCCGCCGCCGCCGGGTGCCCCGGATATTCCAGGACTCGAAGTGGCGGGCGAGATCGTGGCGGGCGACGCGGGTGCCATGGCCGAGGCGGGCTTCAAGCTGGGGGATCGGGTCTGCGCATTGGTGACAGGGGGGGGCTACGCGCAGCTGTGCGCGGCACCGGTGCGCCAGTGTTTGCCAGTGCCCGGTGCGCTGACCGATGTAGAGGCGGCTGCGCTGCCAGAAACTTTCTTTACCGTCTGGAGTAACGTGTTTGACCGCGCGCATTTGCAGCCCGGGGAAACCTTGCTGGTGCAGGGCGGCGGCAGCGGCATCGGCGTTGCGGCAATTCAAATGGCCAAGGCTTTGGGGGCGCGGGTGATCGTCACGGCGGGCAGTGACGAAAAATGTGCAGCCTGCTTGGCCTTGGGCGCAGACCACGCGGTCAATTACCGAACGCAGGACTTTGCCGCAGAGGCCAAGCGACTGACCGATGGCCGCGGCGTCGATGTCATATTGGACATGGTGGCCGGGGCCTATGTGGCGCGCGAGGTCGAGTGTCTGTCCGATGACGGCAGGCTGGTCATCATTGCGGTGCAAGGCGGCACCCGCAGCGAGTTCAATGCCGGCCTGGTGCTGCGCAAGCGGTTGCAGATTTCCGGCTCCACTTTGCGTGCGCGGCCGGTGGCTTTCAAGGCGGCGATCGCCAGCGCGTTACGGCAAAAAGTTTGGCCGTTGCTGGCTTCGGGTGACATCAAGCCGGTGATCTACCAAACTTTCCCGGCTGCGCAGGCCGCAAAGGCGCACGCCCTGATGGAATCGAACGCGCACATTGGCAAGCTCGTCCTGGAATGGGAGGCCGCATGAAATCAAAACTGATTGTGGGCAACTGGAAGATGAACGGCAGCTTGGCAGGCAATTCCGCTTTGCTGCGCGACTTGTTGGCCGGTTGCGTCGCGCCGGGTTGCGGTGTGGCGGTGTGTGTTCCTATGCCTTATCTGGCGCAGGCGCAGGCCCTGCTGGGAGGCAGCGCTATCGCATGGGGTGCGCAAGACCTCTCGGCCCAGGCGCTAGGCGCCTACACCGGCGAAGTCTCAGCCGCCATGCTGCAAGATTTTGGCGTTCGCTATAGCCTGGTCGGTCACTCGGAGCGCCGCCAATACCACTTTGAAACCGACGCTTTGGTGGCCTGCAAAGCCAAAGCGGCGCTGGCAGCGGGCATCACGCCCATTGTCTGCGTGGGAGAGACACTGGCCGAGCGGCAAGCAGGTCAAACCGAAGAGGTCGTGAAACGCCAGCTCGCCGCCGTCATTCACGTCAATGGCCATTGCATCAGCGAGATCATGCTGGCTTACGAGCCTGTCTGGGCCATTGGCACTGGGCACGTCGCCTCGCCCGAGCAGGCGCAGCAGGTACACGCCTTGCTGCGCTTGCAACTGCGTGCCGCTACCCCACATGCAGACAAAATTAAGATGCTCTATGGCGGCAGCATGAACGCGGGCAATGCCGCCGCCTTGCTCGCGCAGCCCGATATTGACGGCGGCTTGGTGGGCGGAGCGGCGCTCAAAGCCTCAGATTTCTTATCAATTATTGAGCAAGCCCAATAAGGCATTGCACATAACGCTATTTATTCAGGAGTAATTCATGCAAGCAGCACTCACTATTTTGTTGGCCGTACAAATTCTCACGGCGCTGGGCATGATTGGCCTGATCTTGATCCAGCAGGGCAAGGGAGCCGACATGGGTGCGGCCTTTGGCAGTGGCACCTCGGGCAGCTTGTTTGGTGCCAGCGGCAGCGCCAACTTTTTGTCGCGCGCCACGGGCGTGTTGGCCACGGTGTTTTTCGTCTGCACTTTGACGTTGGCGTATTTTGGCAATGTCAGGCCGGTATCCGGCTCCAGCAACGTGTTGCAGGGCCTGGGCACAGCCCCGGTACTGCCCGCTTCGGCGGCAACGGGTGCCCAGTTGATCCCAGGTGCGGCGCCTGTTCCTGGTGGGGCAGCCACAGCTGCTTCAGCAGCAGCCAGCTTGGTGTCCAGTCCAGTCCCCGTGTCACCCGTGACGGGCGCACCTGGCGCCAGCCAAAGCCCAACTCGCTAAGCCGGACAAAAGGTCTTCGCCCGCCTAAGAATCAGGCTTTTCAGGGTAAACTCTGCCCGGTCAAAAGCACTGCCGACGTGGTGAAATTGGTATACACGCTACCTTGAGGTGGTAGTGGCGAAAGCTGTGCGAGTTCGAGTCTCGCCGTCGGCACCAAATCAGTCTACGCAAGTTCGCGCACTTCATTGAGCCTACGTTCTCGAATCTTAAATTCGCCTACTCACTCGAATCTTCAATTCGCTTACGCTCAGTACGCATGGATATCCAAGCCTATCTCCCCATACTGTTGTTCATTCTGGTTGGCGTTGGCGTCGGCGTAGTGCCCCAATTGCTCGGTTATCTGCTCGGCCCGAACCGGCCCGATGCCGAAAAAAATTCCCCTTATGAATGCGGTTTTGAAGCGTTTGAAGACGCTCGCATGAAATTCGATGTGCGCTACTACCTGGTGGCCATCCTGTTCATCTTGTTTGATTTGGAAATTGCTTTTCTTTTTCCATGGGCGGTGGCTTTGAAAGAAATCGGCAGCACCGGGTTTTGGGCCATGATGATTTTTCTCGGTGTCCTGGTCGTGGGCTTCATCTATGAGTGGAAAAAAGGTGCCCTTGACTGGGAATGACGCATGGCAATCGATGGCGTTTTAAAAGAAGGCTTTGTTACCACCAGCGTGGACACGGTGGTGAACTGGGCCAAGACCGGCTCGCTCTGGCCCATGACTTTTGGCCTGGCATGTTGCGCTGTCGAGATGATGCATGCCGGTGCTGCGCGCTACGACCTGGACCGCTTTGGTGTGGTGTTTCGCCCCAGTCCGCGCCAGTCCGATTTGATGATCGTCGCAGGCACCTTGTGCAACAAAATGGCCCCAGCTCTGCGTAAGGTCTATGACCAGATGCCCGAGCCGCGCTGGGTGCTTTCAATGGGTTCCTGCGCCAACGGCGGTGGTTACTACCACTACAGCTACTCGGTGGTGCGCGGCTGCGACCGCATTGTGCCGGTAGACGTTTATGTGCCGGGTTGCCCGCCCACGGCGGAAGCGTTGATGTACGGCATTATTCAGTTGCAGCAAAAAATCCGCCGCACCCAGACGATTGCGAGGGCTTGACCATGGTCGAAAGCGTTGGCACCCCGGTGAGTTACTGCGCGGACGTGCAGGTTTTGCGGCAGACCCTGACCGACCAGTTGGGCGCGTTGGCCAAACGCGTGGTTGTTGACCGTGGCGAGGTCAAGGTGCTGGTGGTTGCGGCCGACTACTTGGCTGCTGCGGCCCTATTGCGTGATGGTGCCGGCCTGCAATTTGAACAGTTGATTGATTTGTGTGGCGTGGATTACTCCGAGTACAAAGACGGTGCCTATGATGGGCCGCGTTATTGCGTGGTGTCGCATCTGCTGTCAGTCAGCCTGAACCAGCGCGTACGCCTGAAGGTCTTCTGCCCTGACGATGATCTGCCGGTGGTGGCCTCATTGAATGGCATTTGGAGCTCGGCCAACTGGTTCGAGCGCGAGTGCTTCGACTTGTTTGGCATCGTGTTTGAAGGTCACGAGGACTTGCGCCGCATCTTGACCGACTACGGCTTTATCGGTCACCCGTTTCGCAAAGATTTTCCCACCTCGGGTCATGTGGAAATGCGTTATGACCCCGAGCAAAAGCGCGTGATCTACCAGCCTGTCACGATTGAACCCCGTGACATAACGCCGCGGGTGATTCGTGAAGACAACTACGGTGGCTTGCAGTAATGGCTGAAATCAAGAACTACACGCTCAATTTTGGTCCGCAGCACCCGGCAGCGCATGGTGTTTTACGCTTGGTATTGGAGTTGGACGGCGAAGTCATCCAGCGCGCCGACCCGCACATTGGCCTGCTGCACCGCGCTACCGAGAAGCTGGCCGAGAGCAAGACCTATATCCAGTCGCTGCCGTATATGGACCGGCTCGACTACGTGTCGATGATGTGCAACGAGCACGCGTATTGCTTGGCCATCGAAAAGCTCATGGGCCTGGAAGTGCCCGAGCGCGCCCAGTACATCCGCGTCATGTTCTCCGAAATCACGCGCCTCCTGAATCACCTGCTCTGGCTGGGCTGCCACGGACTCGATTGCGGTGCGATGACGATTTTTCTCTACGCCTTTCGCGAGCGTGAGGATTTATTCGACCTGTACGAGGCCGTGTCGGGTGCACGTATGCACGCCGCCTATTTCCGCCCCGGCGGCGTCTACCGCGACCTGCCTGCCGCCATGCCCCAATACCAGGCCAGCAAGATTCACAACGCCCGCGCCATCAAGGGCATGAACAGCAACCGCCAGGGTTCGATGCTTGATTTCATCGAGGATTTCACCCAGCGTTTCCCCCAAAACCTGTCCGAATACCACACCCTGCTCACCGACAACCGCATCTGGAAGCAGCGCACCGTGGGTATTGGTGTCGTCACGCCGGAGCGGGCACTGAACCTGGGCTTTACCGGCCCAATGCTGCGCGGCTCCGGCATTGCCTGGGACTTGCGCAAGCAACAGCCCTACGACGTCTACGCAAAGATGGACTTTGACGTGCCTGTGGGCAAAACCGGTGACTGCTATGACCGTTACCTGGTGCGCATGGAAGAGATGAGCCAGTCCAACCGCATCATCAAGCAATGCGTGGACTGGCTGCGCGTAAACCCCGGCCCGGTGATCACCGACAACCACAAGGTGGCCGCGCCGGACCGCGAGTCGATGAAGACCAACATGGAAGAACTGATCCACCATTTCAAGCTGTTCACCGAAGGCTTTCACGTGCCCGAAGGCGAGGCATACGCTGCGGTTGAGCACCCCAAGGGCGAGTTCGGGATCTATATCGTGAGCGATGGTGCCAACAAACCTTACCGCCTGAAAATCCGCGCACCAGGCTTTGCCCATTTGGCCGCACTCGACGAAATGAGCCGAGGCCACATGATTGCCGATGCGGTGGCGGTAATTGGCACGATGGACATTGTTTTTGGAGAGATTGACCGATGATGCGGGATGCCATGCGCGAGCGCTTCGACAAGGAAGTGGCCAAGTACCCGGCTGACCAGAAGCAGTCGGCGGTGATGGCTTGCCTAGCCATCGTCCAGGAGCAGGAAGGCCATGTCTCACTGAGCAGTGAAAAGCTGGTGGCTGACTACTTGGACATGGCACCAATTGCCGTCCATGAAGTAACCACTTTCTACAACATGTACAACCAGCAACCGGTGGGCAAGTACAAGCTCAACGTCTGCACCAATTTGCCCTGCCAATTGCGCGACGGCCAAAATACCCTGCACTACTTGGAGAAGAAATTGGACGTGACCATGGGCGACACCAGCGCTGACGGCTTGTTCACTTTGCAGCAAAGCGAGTGCCTGGGTGCATGCGCCGACTCGCCGGTCCTGCTGGTCAATGATCGCACGATGTGCAGCTTTATGAGCACTGACAAACTTGACCAGTTAATTGATGGTCTGCGTGCCGCTGCCAGTGCGGCAGCTGTTTCTGTTGAGGTCAAGTCATGAACGCCGAGCAGGTGCTGTCCCAGTTTGCCGCCACCGGTGTGCAAACTTGTTTTCATAACCGCCATATCGAGCCCCAAATTTACGCCGGTCTGGACGGTACGAATTGGCGTTTGAAGGACTACGTGGCTCGGGGCGGCTATCAGGCACTGCGCAAAGTTTTGGGCTTGGAGGGTGACGAGCCCATGACCCAAGACCAGGTCATCGCCACTGTGAAAGAGTCTGCCTTGCGCGGTCGCGGTGGCGCGGGCTTCCCCACGGGCCTCAAGTGGAGTTTCATGCCAAGACAGTTTCCGGGTCAAAAGTATTTGGTATGCAATTCCGACGAGGGTGAACCCGGTACGTGCAAAGATCGCGACATCTTGCAATTCAATCCGCACATCGTGATTGAGGGTATGGCCATTGCCGCTTATGCGATGGGCATTAGCGTTGGCTACAACTACATCCACGGCGAAATCTTCACCACCTACGACCGCTTTGAAGAAGCGCTGCAAGAAGCGCGCGATGCCGGTTATTTGGGCGACAAAATCCTTGGCAGCAGCTTTAACTTTGAG
>JBJXED010000066.1:0-26097 GCA_046155225.1 Burkholderiaceae bacterium | reverse complement strand
GTGGTGGCCATTGATGCGAAACGCCGCCCTCACCCCGGCCCTCTCACCGCAACGGGGGAGGGTGCCAGCGCAATCGCCGGCTGGGACGTCTACTCCCACGGCGGCCGCCAAAACACCGGGCTGGACGTGCTGGCCTGGGCGCGCCAGATGGCGGCGTTCGGCGCGGGCGAGATTTTGCTCACCAGCATGGACAAAGACGGCACCAAAAGCGGCTTCGACCTGGCGCTGACCCGTGCCGTGAGTGATGCGGTCGGCATCCCGGTGATCGCCTCGGGCGGCGTTGGCACGCTGGATGATCTTGCCGACGGCATTCAGCTGGGCGGTGCCGACGCGGTGCTGGCTGCCAGCATCTTCCACTACGGCGAATTCACCGTGGGCCAGGCCAAGGCGCACCTGGCGGCGCGCGGCATACCGGTCAGAATCGAGCACGCCGCAAGTGCTTGGAAAGTGCCTGAAAAACGCCACAACCGGCTTTTTGGCAAGAATTTATAGCGAAAAGTGCCTCTAGCCAAGGTATATATTGCCCGTAGTGCTATTTAATCAGAAGCAAACATCCGTCACGCATTCATCAAGCACAATCGGCGCATGAACTGGTTAGACGAAGTCAAATGGGACGCCCAAGGGCTGATTCCCGCCATCGCACAAGAAGTGGGCACCGGCGATGTGCTGATGTTTGCCTGGATGGACCGCGCCGCACTGGCGAAAACCGCCGAGCTCGGCCAGGCGGTGTACTTCAGCCGCTCACGCGGCCGGCTCTGGCACAAGGGCGAAGCATCGGGCCACTTCCAGACCGTGCACGAGATACGGCTGGACTGCGACAACGACGTGGTTTTGCTCAAGGTCACGCAGCACGGGCGGCAGCCTTCAGCGCAGGGCCTGCCTGCCCCCTCCATTGCCTGCCACACCGGCCGCCACAGTTGTTTCTTCCACCGCTATGAAAATGGCACCTGGCACGCGGTTGAGCCGGTGCTGCAAGACCCCCATACCATCTACAAATGAGCGCCAACCCCAATACCCTGCAACGCCTGGCTGATGTGGTTGAGTCACGCAAGCCCGGCAATGGCGGCGACCCAGACAAGAGCTATGTGGCCCGGCTGCTGCACTTGGGCCCCGACGCTTTTTTGAAGAAAATCGGTGAAGAAGCGACCGAGGTCGTGCTCGCCGCCAAAGACGCGCAGTGGGGCGGCAATACCGAGCTGCAGCAGCAAAAAGTTGTCAATGAAATGGCCGACCTGTGGTTTCACTGCCTGGTCGCGCTGGCGCACTTCAACCTGCAGCCAGCTGACGTGCTGGCCGAGCTGGCCCGCCGCGAGGGCCTGGGCGGACTGGACGAAAAAGCCCTACGCCAAGCGATTGCCAAAGCCAATGAAAAGGACGCTCTCCCATGAACAACGAAGTGATTGACGTGCCAGCCAAAAGCGCGGGCGAGCTGGCGGCGCTGCGGCAAATGACGCTGATCAGCTACCTGCTGAACGCTGCCGGCTTTTTGCTGGGCGTGACCTGGTTTGTGGCCGTTGTGCTCTGCTACATCAAACGCGACGACGCCAGGGGCACGCTCTACGAAAGCCACTTGACCTGGCAAATTCGCACCTTCTGGTGGGGCTTGGTATGGGCACTGGCGGGCAGTGCCACTTTGCTGCTGGGGGTAGGTTTTGCGGTCTTGGGCATCGTCTATTTATGGGTGATTTACCGCGTCGTCAAAGGGTTTATTTACTGGTCGGACGAAAAGCCGATGAAAGCTTGACAGGACATGGTATGAGCCACGATCCGAACTGCATTTTTTGCAAAATTGCCGCCGCCAAAATTCCCAGCAAGAAGGTCTATGAGGACGAAGAAATCTTCGCCTTCCATGACATCAATCCCTGGGCTCCGGTGCATTTTCTGATGATCCCCAAGCTGCACATCGCCTCGATGGCGCAGGCGGGTCCCGAGCACGCGGGCCTGCTCGGCCGCATGATGGTGCTGGCCCCCAGGCTGGCTTTGGAACAAGGCTGCGCGCCGTATCCCGAGGGCGGTTTTCGCATCGTCTGCAACACCGGGGCGCACGGCGGGCAAGAAGTGCACCATATGCATTGGCATGTGATGGGCGGCCCCAGGCCCTGGCTCAAAGGCTGAATTCCGGGCTTTTGCCTTTACAAGGGCTTCATTGCCGCATCCCGGCGCTGCCACCGCAGCACACTAGAATTACCAGATTCGCAAGGAGATACACATGGGTTCATTTTCGATTTGGCACTGGCTCATCGTGCTGGTGATTGTGGTGATGGTGTTTGGCACCAAAAAACTCAAAAACATCGGCGCTGATCTGGGCAGCGCGGTCAAGGGCTTCAAAGATGGCGTCAAAGACATGGGCACCAGCACGGCCACTGAAGACAAAGCCGCTGCCGCGCCCAGCCAGGTGGCCAATGCCGCCGCTGCGGTCGACAAAGGCACGCCGATCGACGTGCAGGCCAAGGAAAAAACCTGAGTCCAGGCGGGCGGACTTTCGTTTCTTGAAAAACACCTTGCATGATTGACATCGGCATCTCCAAACTCGCGATGATCGGCGCGGTGGCGCTGATCGTGATTGGCCCGGAGAAGCTGCCGCGCTTGGCGCGCACGATTGGCACTTTGCTGGGCAAGGCGCAGCGCTATGTGGCCGATGTGAAGTCCGAAGTCAGCCGCTCGATCGAGCTTGAAGAGCTGAAAAAAATGAAAGCCACGGTCGAGGGCGCCGCCAATGACGTGCAAAACACCATCCATACCAGCGCGAAGGACTTTGACAAGCAGTGGCAGGACGCCACGGCAATGGACGGCAATAGTGGCGCGGGTGCAGCGGCCACAAGCCTCAGCGCCGAGTTGCAAACCCCGCCCATCCCTTATAAAAACCCCGGAAAAAAATGGCGGCTCAAGCAGGGTGCGGTGCCGCATTGGTACAAAGCGCGCAATGGCGTGCGCAGCAAGGCGCTGTCAGGTGCGGCGCGGGTGGCGCGTTTTCGGCCTGCGCCAGGGGCCAAAGTCAGCGCCGTGACCCGCGCATCGTCCTTCGGTTGACCTTGGCGCGCGGCTTGCGCTGCACCGCCGCGTTAACGCGTTTTTTCACATCCCCCGCTAATGTCCGATACCCCCCCCAAAGACGAACTCGCCGGCAGTGAGCAGCCGTTTGTGCAGCACCTGATGGAGTTGCGTGACCGCTTGATCCGCGCAGCGATTGCCGTCGGTATTGCCGGCGCGCTGCTGTCGATTTTCCCCGGGCCCGGCGCGCTCTACGACATCCTGGCTGCGCCGCTGGTGGCCACGTTGCCCAAAGGTGCCACGCTGATCGCCACCTCGGTGATCTCGCCGTTTCTGGTGCCGCTGAAGATTTTGCTGATGGCCGCCTTCATGCTGGCGCTGCCGGTGGTGCTCTACCAGATGTGGGCCTTTATTGCGCCGGGCCTCTACAGCCATGAGAAAAAACTCGTGCTGCCGCTGGTCGTCTCCAGCACCTTGTTGTTTTTTGTCGGTGTGGGGTTTTGCTACTTTTTTGTGTTTGGCCAGGTCTTCAGCTTTATCCAGAGCTTTGCCCCCAAAACCATTACGGCCGCGCCCGACATCGAGGCGTATTTGAACTTTGTGCTCAGCATGTTCCTGGCTTTTGGCATGGCGTTTGAGGTGCCGATCGTGGTGATCGTGCTGGCCCGCATGAACATCGTGACGATTGAAAAACTGAAGGCTTTTCGCAGCTATTTCATCGTGCTGGCGTTTGTCATCGCCGCCATCATCACCCCGCCCGACGTGGTGTCGCAACTTGCGCTGGCGATCCCGATGTGCATCTTGTACGAGGTAGGGATTTGGGCTGCGGGCTTTTTCATCAAGCACACCCAGGCGCCCGCCGAGGCGGACAGTGAGGCCAAAGTACCCTGAGTTTGTTCCGGTCCGCAAATGCTGCAGATCAAGCAGATGAAGACCACCTGATTAGGATATTCGGGCGAAATTCAAACCCCGTGAAACCGCTAAAAATGGCGCGTTTAGTCGGAGATTTGCTATTTTTGTGACGCTTTTATTAAGAGAAATTTAAAAATAAATGCAAGTAAAGGGAGGCGATCTTCTCTTCGGAACTCGGTTCATGGAAGATAATTTTGCGGGCTGACTGCACTTGAGTGAAAGCTTGGGGTGTTGGACAGAATCCCTGGATCGGCAGCGTTTTCTCCTCGCATTCGGTAATGCAGCAAGCTTTGGGTATTCAAGCCGATTCGGTATTATTTTTATATTCACTTTTAGGAATCATATGAAAGCCTTCGTTTCGACTCTTTTGGTTACCACTGCATTGCTCGGCGCAACTGCTGTTTTGGCGCAAGGCAAAGGCGACGCCATGAACAAAGATGGCACAGAGATGACGATGAAAGACTGCAGCGTCTACATGCGGGATGCCCAAAAAGGCACAAATGCCAAAGATGAGGCCACCTTGAGAAAAGAATTGGCTTGCACCATCATGATGCGCAATAACAAAGGCGCTGGCGGCTGAACACGCAGCCAAGGAGGGCTTGCCTTGTCGGCAAAAAGCGCTTCCTTGGCTCAAGCGAAATCGGGGCTCGGTTAGAGCCACGTCCCGCCGGGTTGGAGCACAGCAGCTCGCCCGCAGGGCCTCAGATATCAAGGCTTGCAGCGAAAAAAATTTTCGCTGGGGCTATCAGAAACGCCAAGCCAGCAACAGCGTAGAAAATTCAGCGCCGAATTTGCCGCTGAGGTTTCGGCCGCAAACCCGGCGTCACATCGAGTTCGACAGTTTCATCGCGACGTGCCAGCTTGAACTTGACTGGTGTACCCGGCTTGAGCTGCGCCACGATGCTGAGCAACTCGGCCACATTGCCGGGGCTTTTGCTTTCAACGCTGACCACCACATCGCCCGGCTTGATACCGGCCTGCGCCGCCGGGCCGTTTTGCAGCACCCCAGTGATGATGACGCCGCGCAGACTGCCGCCTGCGTCTTTGGGCACTTTCACGCCAAAGGTTTCGGCCAATTCGGGCGAGAGGTCGCTCGGCTCGACGCCGATCCAGCCGCGTGTGACTTGTCCGTCGGCGGCAATCCCTTGCAACACCAGTTTGGCAGTGGACACCGGCACGGCAAAGCCGATGCCCATGCTGCCGCCCGAGCGCGAGTAAATCGCGGTGTTGATGCCCAGCAGGTTGCCACTGATGTCGACCAGCGCGCCGCCCGAATTGCCGGGGTTGATGGCCGCGTCGGTCTGGATGAAATTCTCAAAAGTGTTGATGCCCAACTGGTTGCGGCCGAGCGCGCTGACAATGCCGCTGGTGACGGTCTGGCCCACGCCAAACGGGTTGCCGATGGCCAGCACCTGGTCGCCGACTTGCAGGGTGTCGGAGCTGCCCAGCGCGATCACGGGCAGGCGGTCCAGGTCAATTTTCAGCAGTGCCAGGTCGGTGTCGGGGTCAGTGCCGATCACCTTGGCGCGGGCGCGGCGCGAATCGTTGAGCACCACCTCAATCTCATCAGCGCCTTCAATCACGTGGTTGTTGGTCAGGATGTAGCCCGATTCGCTGACGATCACGCCCGAGCCCAGTCCCGCCTGCAACTCGCGCCCGTCCTGACCGCCGGGGCCTTGGTCACCGAAGAAAAAGCGAAACCACGGGTCTTGCGCATTCGGGCTGCGCGCACTGGCCTTGCTGGTGTTGATGCTCACCACCGCCGGCGCGGCGCGCTTGGCAGCGGCGGCCAGTGTGCCTGGCGCCGGGCTGGCCTGGCCCGCTGCCGTTTCCCGCGAAGGGGCTTGCACCAGTGAAATGCCGCGCGCGCTGCCGGTCTGAAGCCACTGCGGCTTGAGGGTTAAAACAACAAAATACGCCGCCAAAAACACAGTGACGCACTGCGAAAACAACAGCCAAATACGGTGCATGGTGGGAGGTGGGTAAATAGCGCAAAACTGCCAGCGCAGTTTACGCCCAGTCCCTGGCGGCATGCCGCCGCCGCGCGGCCTACAGTGACTGCGGCTACAGTCAATACATCCATTTTCAACAACAGCCACGCCATGACCACCCGCCTGGATTTGCTGCACGCTTTTGACACGCTGCTGGAGCCCGCGCGTTTCAAGGACTATTGCCCCAACGGCTTGCAGGTTGAAGGCCGAATGCAGGTGGGCAAGCTGGTGTCGGGCGTCACTGCCAGCCTGGCCTTGATTGAGGCGGCTATTGCCGCCGAGGCCGACGCCATTTTTGTTCACCACGGCTTGTTTTGGCGCAACCAGGACGGCTGCGTCACGGGCTGGATGCGCCAGCGCCTCAAGCGCCTTTTGGCCCGCGACATCAATGTCTATGCCTACCACTTGCCGCTGGACGCGCACCCGGTGCTGGGCAACAACGCGCAGTTGGGCGTGCAACTGGGGTGGCAGCCGCTGCCGGGGCCTGCAGGGTGTTTTGGCGAACAAGGCCTGGGCCTGCTGGGCAGCGCCGCCTATCCGTGTGCCGAAAACCTGGCCCAACACCTGGAAAATGCATTAAACAGGCCTGTAGTCTTAGTAGATAATGCCCGAAAAGCTATTAAAAAAGTAGCGTGGTGCACCGGCGGTGCGCAACATTATTTTGAAGCTGCCATAGCCGCCGGGGCCGACGCCTTCATCACCGGCGAAATCTCCGAGCCGCAGGCGCACCTGGCGCGCGAATGCGGCGTGGCCTACCTAGCCTGCGGCCACCATGCCACCGAGCGCTACGGCGCACCGGCGGTGGCCGCGCATGTGGCCGGGCAGTTCGGCCTGGAGCATGAATTCATCGAAATTGACAACCCGGCATGAGCGGGGCTGCAGTACTCAAGTCGATGGTCATTTCCCAGGATCAGGTGATTGCCATCACCCAGGGTGATGGGGCCGGCATTGGCCCGGAGACGATTGCCAAGGCCTTTCGCGACGCCCCCGATCTGATGCGCGGCTGTTTCGTGGTGGGCGACGTGGCGACACTGCGGCGGGCGGCGCAGTGCGTGAGCGGGCCGGGCGGTGTGCCGGTGCCCGTGGCAGCCCTTGCGCATTGGGCCGATGCCGCGCAGATGCCGCCGCGCTGCATTCCTGTTTGGCAGGTACCGCCGTTGTTGGCAGCGCCACTCGCGCCGCCGCCTTTTGGCCAGGTCAGTGCAGGCGCAGGCCGCGTTGCGGCGCAGTGCATCCGCTGGGCCGCGCAGGCCGCGCTGCGCGGCGAGGTGCTGGCGGTGGTGACAGCACCGGTTCACAAAGAAGCCTTGGCCGCTTCGGGCGAGCCTTTTCCCGGCCACACCGAGTTGCTGCAGGCCGAAGCCGCCGGGTTTTTGGGCTGGGCTGTGGCCGATGTACCGGTGCGCATGATGCTGGCCAACGACGAACTGCGCACGGTGCTGGTCAGCACCCACCTGCCTTTGCGCCAGGCGATCGACGCGGTGACGCAGGCGAACGTGCTGCAAACCCTGCACATCACCCATGCGGCGTTGGGCCGGATGCTCGGCCGTGCGCCGCGCATCGCGGTGGCGGGCCTGAACCCGCATGCGGGTGAGGGCGGGCTGTTTGGGCGCGAAGAAATCGAGCAGATTGCCCCGGCGGTGGCGAAAGCCCGCGCCCTGGGCCTGGATGTGCAAGGCCCTTTTGCGCCCGACACGGTGTTCATGCGTGCGCGCCATGCGCCCGGCCATCCGGGCGAGTTTGATGTGGTGATTGCCATGACGCATGACCACGGGCTGATTCCCGTCAAATACCTGGGTACCGAGCGCGGCGTGAACGTCACGCTGGGCCTGCAGGGCAGCGCGCCGCGCGCCTGGCGGCTGCTGCGCACCAGCCCCGATCACGGCACGGCGTTTGATATCGCCGGCACCGGGCGGGCCGATGCGTCGAGCCTGCTGGCTGCCGTGCAAATGGCGCATCGGCTTGCAAATCCGCCTGCGGACCTCTAAAACGCCTAATTCGGCGAAAATTTAAGCGAAATAAGCCGCTAGCCAAGGTATTTATTGCCGGTAGTGCTCTATATTAAGTAGCGCTTTGGGCGCGCACCTCGCATGCCATTTAAAGGGGCTTTTTGAGGCTGTCGCGGATTTCGCGCAGCAGCAAGACATCTTCTGGCGCTGCGACCGGCTCGGCAGGTGCCGCAGCCGGCGGGGCTTCATTTTTAAGGCGGTTGATTTGCTTGACCATCATGAAAATGATGAAGGCCAGAATCGCGAAATTCACCGCCACGGTGATGAAGTTGCCGTAGGCAAACACCGGCACACCGGCCTTTTTCAGCGCGTCCAGCGTCATGGCCGTGCCTGCAGGCGGCTGGCTCAGCACCACAAACATGCTGGAGAAATCGAGCTGCCCAAAGATCCGGCCCACCACCGGCATGATCAAGTCGCCGACCACCGAGTCAACGATTTTGCCGAACGCCGCGCCGATGATGACGCCGACCGCCAAGTCCATCACGTTGCCCTTGACGGCAAATTCTTTGAATTCCTGCACCATGCCCATTTTTCGCTCCCTATGTTGGTTTAAGCCGGATTGTCGCATCGCAGCTTAAGTGCGGAAGGTGGCATATTGGTACGCGCAGTCCAACCGGGATCAGGAGGTAAGAAAATTAGCCCCTCTCCCTTTGCGGTGTGAGGGTCGCGGCGAGGGGCTACGCGCGCCAATAAAGATGTCTACAGCGCTCCCACTGGCTGCCCCACCAGACCAAGCCCCGCCGCCGCTCTCGCCCGGACTTGCTCAAACGTGATGTCACTCCAAACTTCGCCGTCCAGAAACACGCTCATCAGCATATCCCCCGCCAAGTTTTCATCGGGCCCGCGCCGTACGGTCTGCATTTGCGCGCCCTCACCCAGCAGCGCTAAATGGCCAGATTTGGAGGCTTTGCCCGCATCGCCTAGCGGCTGTTTGTAGACATCGCGCCACGCATCCCCCACTTGCATTGCCGAGCACTTCATGGCGAACTGCAAGGTGTCGCGGTTGACTTGTTGCAGCAGCCCGCCGCCCATGCCAAAAGCAATGTTGTCGGCGGCAAAGCCGTTGTGGTGCAGATTAGACAAACAGGTGCGCAGCGACGACAGATTCACCCCGTCGCCCTGGATAATGCGCACGTGGTTCAAGACCCGGTAGCCCTTGCTATTGGTCGTGGTGCCAAAGCGCGCCGCAAGGATTTGCGCGACCCTCAAAACCACAGCTGCCGGGTCGCCCGAGTCGGGGCGGATAACCAAAGTCGCGCCTGAGTCGATGACTTCTTCCCGCAGCTCATGACCCCAGATCTGCTCGCAGGCGTGGAAAATATCGTAGCTGTCGGAAACCACCGCCAGCACCGCGCCGGGCTTGGCAAACTGCTTCAGCATGTTGCGGTAGGCATCGGCCTCATGCGCGCGGCCCCAGGAGGTAATGGTGCTGTGCTCGGCAGCGGGGATCGAGTAGCCCGCAATGCGGCTGGCAAAGTCCGAGCCGTAGTAACGCTTGGCGGCGGCCAGCGCAATCACGGTGTCGGTGCCCTGGAAATTGACCAGATGCGCCATGCCGCCTAGCGCCGCGCTCTCCAGGCTGGAGACGCCGCGCGCGCCAAAGTCGTGCAGCTTGAAACCGATTTGCCCTGCTGGGTCGTCGGAGCTGGCTTGCAGGTAAGCGGCGATGGTGTTTTTGGCGCTGGCCGACAAGCTGGCCACCGTAGTCGGGTACCAGACGGCGCGCAGCAGTTCGGTCTCCAGGTAGCTGGGCAACCAGAAGAAATCCGGGTCGGTGTTCTCAATAGTCAGTAGCACGTTCTTGGTCGGCACGACCGTGCCCTCGGGCACCGCGCGGATGTGCACTGGCAAACGTCCGCCGTGGCGGCTCGCCAGCAGCCGCCAGCCGGCGCTATTGAACGGCTCACCGTGGGCTGCGAAGACCTGCTCTGCTTCGTCAATGTCAGCATGGGTCACAGGCGTGCTCAGGTAAGCCTTGAGGTAGGCCTGCAAACCGAAGAACACGGTGGCCGGAAAGGCCCCGCCGCGTGACTCGATATAGCTGTAGACCCGGCGCGCACCTGGCGGATATTGCAACCAGTGTGAGGCCTTGTAGGAGTCCGTGCGCAAGAGTAAGTTGTTGCCCAAGGGGGATGTAAATGCAGAAAACATAGTGAAGCTCCTTCACAAAATGGCCCGGTCAACCCAGGCCGGTTAAAGCAACTCAGGTCTGCTGGCCCAAGCCGCCGAGAAAATGGTTGGCAATGAAGAAATGGTCTTCGTACAACTGCTCTTGCATGCCCAGGAATTCATTCACAGCGACCCAGCGCACAGCCTGCGCGTCGTCCGCCGCGCGCACTTCGGACAGGCCGGTCCACTGGTTGTGCGCCAGCTCGAAATGGAATGCATACGTAACCGTGCGGCCGCGTTCTGAGCGGTCGGGTGCATCAAACACCTGCTGGCCGCGCACGCTGCCGCGCAGCACCGGCACCGGCACTTTGAGCCGGGTTTCCTCCCGCAGCTCGCGGATAGCGCCGTCCAGTAGGCGCTCGCGCTGACCCAGAAAGCCGCCCGGCAGCGCCCAGGTGCCTTGGCCGGGGCTGAATTTGCGCTGCACCAGCAAGATGTAGCCTGCCTCCACCACCACCGCATCCACGGTGCAAAAAATCGGCGAGAAGTCGCTACCCGCGTAGCGGTATCGGTGCTGGTAATCGGCCAAAAAAGCACGCTCATCACACAGCGCCTGGTAGTGCGGGCTGCGCGCGAAAGTCTCCAGAAATGCGGCAGTACTGTCAGGCATCACGTCGGCTGACAGCTGGCCACGATTCTCGGGGTCAAAATAGAGGCGGCGGATGTCGGTGGCGTTCATGCTCTCGGCGCTTTCCAGACCGACGAACTGCCATTTGGGGAACAACTTGAGGTAGTAGCTGGAGTCGTCTTTCAGGTGACCGACGATGGCGACATTGGCCGCGCCGGAGTTTCCGCCATCGGCGGCGATTAGTCGCTCTACTGCGCTATGCACCCCGGCAATCCAGAGCGCGTCGTTGTAGGGCGCATCTTGCACGCCGACGACGCTAACGCGCGCCTGCTCCTGGCCCTGCAAACAGCCGCGAATCATGCGCTGGCGCTCTTCCAAGTTGAAGGGGTTTTTGACACTACGGCGCTGCTTGTCGCTGCCGACCAGCACCAGCACTCGCTGGGCCAAACGCAAAGCCTGTTGCAGCAAACGCTGGTGACCAAAATGGAAGGGTTGGAATCGTCCAATGAGGACGGCATACGGAAATTTGCGCTGCACAGAGCTCTGCATGATGCAAGTCTTTCTGGGAATCCCCCAAAATTAAGATCAATCGGCTTGATCTGGTGAATTTATCTTACCGCTTTTTTCATGCCCTTCGCAAGCCCATGCACCCGCATCGGATGCTGTGCCTCTTCATAAAACAGGGAAATACCCTCGGCTACAATCGTGTTCAAAGCCGCGCCCTGCGGCACGACACGACAAAAGATGCGCCAAGGAAGCCCATGAGCCAGCCCCCCCTAGACCACAGCAAACGTAACTGGATCCTCACCTCCGGCGTTGCCGGTGCCATTGGCGGCGGTTTCGTTGCTATTCCTTTTGTGAGCAGTTTTGCGCCTTCAGAGCGCGCCAAGGCTGCGGGCGCCGCAGTCGAAGTGGATATTTCGGGCATCAAACCGGGCGAGAAAATCACTGTGGAGTGGCGCGGCAAGCCGGTCTGGATCTTGCGCCGCACGCCCGAGCAACTGCAATCGATCAGATCCTGCGACGCACAGTGCGCGGACCCTGAATCCAAGCGAAAACCCGAAGAGCTGACCCCTGCTTATGCGCGCAATGCCAACCGCTCGCTCAAGCCTGAGGTGTTCGTCGCTGTGGGCATTTGTTCGCACTTGGGCTGTTCACCGGTGGACAAATTCCAGCCCGGTGCCCAGCCTTCGCTGCCCAGTGACTGGCAAGGCGGCTTTTTGTGCCCCTGCCACGGCTCGACGTTTGATTTCGCCGGCCGTGTCTTTAAAAACAAGCCCGCGCCCGACAACCTGGAAGTCCCGCCGCACATGTATTTGTCTGACACCCGCCTGCTGATTGGCGAGGACAAAAAAGCCTAATCACCCAAGTTTTACCCAAGACGGGACTGGCTGGCGCGGCATACCCGCTAAGCACTGCCCACAACCGACCTGAACTGAACCTGTCATGGCTGAATTCAAAGAAATCTCCCCCAACGCGCCGCTTCAAGATAAATTGCTGAATTGGGTGGACAACCGCTTCCCCGCCAGCAAGCTCTACAACGAGCATTTGGGCGAGTACTTCGCGCCGAAGAATTTCAATTTCTGGTACTTTTTTGGATCATTGGCCCTGCTGGTGCTGGTGATTCAAATCGTCACGGGAATTTTCCTGGTCATGCACTACAAGCCCGACGCCGCGCTGGCGTTTGCCTCGGTCGAGTACATCATGCGCGACGTGCCTTGGGGCTGGCTGGTGCGTTACATGCACTCCACCGGTGCATCGGCGTTTTTTGTGGTGGTGTATTTGCACATGTTCCGCGGCCTGATGTACGGCAGCTACCGCAAGCCGCGCGAGTTGATCTGGGTCTTTGGCTGCGCCATCTTCCTGTGCCTGATGGCCGAGGCCTTCATGGGCTACCTGCTGCCCTGGGGCCAGACGAGCTACTGGGGCGCACAGGTCATCGTGAACCTGTTTGCCGCGATTCCCTTTATCGGTCCTGACCTGGCGCTCTTGATTCGCGGTGATTTCGTGATTGGTGACGCCACGCTCAACCGCTTCTTCAGCTTTCACGTGATTGCCGTGCCGCTGGTACTGCTGGGCTTGGTGGCCGCGCACATCATTGCGCTGCATGAAGTCGGCTCGAACAACCCCGACGGTGTTGAGATCAAAAACTTCAAGGACGACAAAGGCATCCCGCTCGACGGCATTCCTTTCCACCCCTACTACACGGTGCACGACATCATGGGCGTGAGCGTGTTCCTGATGGCGTTCAGCGCGATTATTTTCTTCTCGCCTGCGCTGGGCGGCTACTTTCTGGAATACAACAATTTCATCCCCGCCGACTCGCTGAAAACTCCTGCACACATTGCACCCGTTTGGTATTTCACACCGTTTTATTCGATGTTGCGCGCCATTACGAGCGAGATGATGATTGTGTTGGTGGTCTGCGTGCTGGCCGGTGCCGCCGCAATCGTTCTGAAGGTCCGCATGCCGCAGATATTCAAGGCAGTGATTGCTGTTGCTGCAGTGGGCCTTGCCGCCGCCATGCTGATTTTTGACGCCAAGTTCTGGGGCGTGGTGGTTATGGGCGGCTCCACCATGATTTTGTTTGCCCTTCCGTGGCTCGACTACAGCCCGGTCAAGTCCATCCGCTATCGGCCCACCTGGCACAAGTGGTTGTACGGTATTTTTGTCGTTAACTTTTTTGTGCTCGGCTACCTGGGTGTGCTGCCGCCTTCGCCCTCGGGCGAGCGCATTTCACAGGTCGGGACTTTGTTTTACTTCGGCTTCTTCTTGCTGATGCCGGTCTGGAGCCGCATGGGCGAGTTCAAGCCCGTGCCCGAGCGCATCACGTTTGCAGCCCATTGAGCGGCCGCCCATCCCAGCTTTGTCCACCATGAAAAAACTCCAAATCTTGAGCTTCAAACTGCTCGCCGCGCTGCTGCTGACGCTCGGTGCCGTGCTGCCCGTCCATGCTGCGGGTGGTGCTTCCATTGCCTACGACAAAGCGCCGAACAAGACCAATGATTTGGCGGCCCTGCAAAACGGTGCCAAGCTGTTTGTCAATTACTGCCTGAACTGCCATTCGGCGGCTTACATGCGCTACAACCGCTTGCAAGACATTGGCCTCTCGCCAGCCGACATCAAGGACAACCTGCTGTTCACCACTGACAAGGTCGGTGAACTCATGAAGGCCGCCATCAATCCCAAGGAGGCCAAGGAATGGTTTGGCGGCAACCCGCCCGACCTGACCCTGGTGGCGCGTTCGCGCTCGAGCGAGCACGGCTCGGGAGCGGACTACCTCTACACCTATTTGCGCACCTACTACCGCGACGAGAGCAAGGCCACGGGCTGGAACAACCTGGCTTTCCCTGATGTGGGCATGCCGCATGTGCTGTGGGAGTTGCAGGGCAACCGGGAGCCGGTATTTGAAGTCAAGCAAGACCACGGCCACGAGGTCAAGGTGTTCAAGGGCTGGAAACAAATTACCCCGGGCTTGATGACGCCCTTGCAGTACGACGAAGCCATTGGCGATTTGGTCAGCTACATGCAGTGGATGTCCGAGCCGGTGCAAAACGCCCGCGTGAAGGTGGGTGTGTGGGTGTTGCTGTTTCTGGGCGTGTTCACTTTCTTTGCCTGGCGCCTGAATGCGGCCTACTGGAAAGACATTAAGTAATTTTCGTGCTGCTGCGCCAGCGCATGTGGAGTGGGTTTGCCAGGCACGCACCGGATGGCACCCACTCTTTTTAATTTTTAGGAGCCTCCCACCATGATGGTCTTGTACTCAGGCACCACCTGCCCGTTTTCCCACCGCTGCCGTTTTGTGCTGTTCGAGAAAGGCATGGATTTTGAAATCCGCGATGTGGACTTGTACAACAAGCCAGAAGACATCAGCGTGATGAACCCCTACGGTCAGGTGCCCATCCTGGTCGAACGCGACCTGATCTTGTACGAGTCCAACATCATCAACGAGTACATCGACGAACGCTTCCCGCACCCGCAACTCATGCCCGGCGATCCGGTGGACCGCGCCCGCGTGCGCCTGTTTTTGCTGAACTTTGAAAAAGAGTTGTTTGTACACGTCAGCAATATGGAATCCCGCGCCACCAAGGGCAACGAGAAAGCGCTGGAAAAATCGCGCGACCATATCCGCGACCGCCTGACGCAACTGGCCCCCGTGTTTCTTAAAAACAAGTTCATGCTGGGCGACAATTTTTCCATGCTCGATGTCGCCATCGCGCCGCTGCTCTGGCGTCTGGACTACTACGGGATCGACTTGTCGAAAAACGCCGCGCCTTTGCTCAAGTATGCCGAGCGCATCTTCTCGCGGCCAGCTTACATTGAAGCATTGACGCCGTCCGAGAAAGTTATGCGAAAGTGATGTGGCCCCCTTGCGTCGCCTGCTGCCGCATTCGCCGGAGGTCGTTCACTACGTGTAACTCCCTGCCCACTACAGGGGCCGCATTTTGCCTTGGGGCGGCCCGGCGACACAACACAAAGTAAGCTCTGCATGATGGACGCACCGCAATCCACCTCGACCCGCCCGTACCTGATACGGGCGCTGTACGAATGGTGCAATGACAACGGCCTGACGCCCTACGTCGCGGTGCTGGTGGACGAGACTACGCGGGTGCCGAGGGAATACGTGAAGAACGGCGAGATTGTGTTGAACATCAGTTTTGATGCCACCAGCGCGCTCAAGCTGGGTAACGAGTACATCGAATTCAAGGCCCGCTTCTCAGGCCATGCGCAAGATATTTTTGTACCGGTGGGACGTGTGATTGCCATCTATGCCCGCGAAAACGGCCAGGGCATGGCTTTCCCGCAGCCCGCTTCGGAAGGTAGGGGCGATGAAGGTCAGCGCCTGTCTGCTGGTCCGGAGGCGGTAGACAAGTGGGCCTTGGCGCGCAGTGAACTGCGCGCAGTGCAAGTCGCACCGCCCCTGCCTGCATCTGAGGCCAGTGATCAAGCGCCAGCGACGCCCGTTACACCCGCAGGTGCCAAAGGCGGCCGGGCCAGCCTCAAGCGCATCAAATAAGGTCTGGCCCAAGAGCCTGCTTGTAGAATCCGCAGCGCATATTCAGTCAACGCCGATTTAGCTCAGGGGTAGAGCAACCGCCTTGTAAGCGGTAGGTCGTCAGTTCAAATCCGACAATCGGCACCAGTACCCCGTTTGAGAATTCAGTAGTTACCCGTGCTGGACCGGCTGGGGTAATGCCAAAGTTTGTATCTTTAGCCGAATTGCAGTAATCTGCCACCCACCTTCTTGCAGTCGGATGAGCAGACTCGGTAGCAGTTGCCGCAGTTTGGCGGCTGCAGCGCTGTTATGCACCAGCAGGCACCACAGGGGGCCGTCAATCGGGCCTGCGGCCACTTGCTGTTGCAAGCTGGCGGGAATAAGGGGCCGGATAGCGTCGAGACGCTGGCCCGACTCTTCGGCCAAGGCCATCAGCCTGGCCAGGGTGGGGGACTCTAGGGCCGCTTGCTGCACCGGTATGCTGCGCTGGCGTTGGGAAAATGAGTTTGGCGCTGCCATGGTGCCGCAATCGAATTAGGGGATGCAATTGCACTTGATTATCACGGACGCCTGGCTGGCAAAAAGCCGGGCGCTGCATTTAAGCGGCACCCAACTGGTGCTGGCCAGTCTGTCGATGTCGCTGGGCTTGATGCTGGTGGCGGCCATGCTCTACCACTGGGTATTTCTCAAGGGCGCGCGCGAAGGCTGGCCGGTGATTGGTACCCTGGTCAAACTGGTTGTCAAGGACGAAATAGACCAGCGCGACCGCTTCATGCGCGAAAACCTCGACGCGATGGCCCGCAAGCTCGGCGAGATGCAAGCCAAGATGATTCAGCTTGAATCCCTGGGCGAGCGGGTCTCGGGTTTGGCAGGCATCAACCCCGCAGAAATCAAGGCGCCACCGGGCCAGGGCGGCACGCTCGTGATGGCCCAGCCTCTGACGATGCAAGCCTTGCAAGCCACCTTGACCGACCTGGACCGCATCAGCAATGAACGCGCCGACGTGATGACCTTGATTGAGTCACGCCTGTTTGACCAGAAAATGAAAAAAATGATGGTGCCCACCCAGCAACCCGTCTTGCTGGGCCAGGTGGGCTCGTCATTTGGCTGGCGCATTGACCCCTTTACGGGCGGCCAGGCCATGCACACCGGCCTGGACTTTCAGGCCGACCCCGGCACCCCGATTCTGGCTGCTGCCGGCGGCGTCGTTGTCACGCAGGAAGTGCATCCGGCTTACGGCAATCTGGTGGAAATTGACCATGGCAATGAATTGGTCACCCGCTATGCCCATGCCTCTCACGTAGGGGTGAAAAAGGGCGACTTGGTCAAACGCGGGCAGAAAATCGCCGAGGTGGGCAATACGGGCCGCTCCACCGGGCCACATCTTCACTTTGAAGTTCTGTTGCAGGGCATTCCCCAGAATCCGCAAAAATTTCTGGCTGCGGGAGAAAACTTGCGGCCTGCGCAAACGCTCCAGGCCAAAGCCAGCCCCGGCAAGCCCCTGCCGCAAAGGTAGAATTCGCGCAGTTTGTCATCCGGGCAGGCGGGACAAACCGCTTGTATTGGCACGCATCGCCCCCAGTTGATCCCCAACGTTTAAGGACCTCCGCCGTCCAGGCCGCCGCCACCTGCACAGGCGTTGGCGCTTGGCATGGCGGGTTAGCATTCATGGCCAGCAACTTCCTCACCAAAATTTTCGGCAGCCGCAACGACCGTTTGCTGCGCCAGTACCGCAAAGTGGCCGAGCGCATCACCGCCCTGGAGCCTGCACTGGAGAAGCTGAGCGACGCCGAATTGCAGGCCAAAACCCCGCATTTCAAAGACCGCCTTGCCGCAGGCGAGAGCCTGGACGATTTGCTGCCCGAGGTTTTTGCCGTGGTGCGGGAAGCCTCCAAACGCGTGATGAAAATGCGCCACTTCGACGTGCAGCTCATGGGCGGCATGTCACTGCATGAAGGCAAGATCTCCGAGATGCGCACCGGCGAGGGCAAGACGCTCACCGCCACCTTGCCGGTCTACCTCAACGCTCTGGCGGGCAAGGGCGTGCATGTGGTGACCGTCAACGATTACCTGGCCAACCGCGACGCGCAGTGGATGGGGCGGCTCTACAACTTCCTGGGCATGACGGTGGGCGTCAATTTGCCGTACATGGGCCGCCAGGAGAAGCAGGCCGCCTACCAGGCCGACATCACTTACGGCACCAACAACGAGTTCGGCTTTGACTACCTGCGCGACAACATGGTCTATGAGCCGGCTGACCGGGTGCAGCGCCGCCTGAATTACGCCATCGTTGACGAGGTGGACTCGATCCTGATTGACGAAGCGCGCACCCCGCTCATCATCAGCGGCCAGGCCGAAGACCACACCGACATGTACATCGCCATCAACCGGGTGGTGCCGCTGCTCCAAAAACAGGAGGGCGAGGCCGATCCGCGCACCGGTGAAGGTGTGATCAAAGTGGGCGACTTCACGCTCGACGAGAAAAGCCATCAGGTCTACCTGACCGAACAAGGCCATGAAACGGCCGAGCGCATTTTGTACAACCTGGGCCTCATCCCTGAGGGAGCCAGCCTGTACGACCCGGCCAACATCACGCTGATGCACCACCTCTATGCCGCCTTGCGCGCGCACCGCCTGTACCAGCGTGACCAGCACTACGTGGTGCAACCCGGCGAAAAGGGGGAAGGTGAAATCGTCATCGTTGATGAATTCACCGGCCGCCTGATGTCGGGCCGCCGCTGGGGCGACGGCCTGCACCAGGCGGTCGAAGCCAAAGAAGGCGTGCCCATCCAGGCCGAGAACCAGACCCTGGCGTCGATTACTTTCCAGAATTACTTTCGCCTGTATGCCAAGCTCTCAGGCATGACCGGCACCGCCGACACCGAGGCCTTTGAGTTCCAGGAAATTTACGGCCTGGAGACGGTGGTCATCCCGCCCAACCGCCTGAGCAAGCGCGACGACCGGCTCGACCGCGTCTACAAAACCACGCGCGAGAAATACGAAGCCGCCATTGCCGACGTGCGCGACTGTTATGAGCGTGGCCAGCCGGTGCTGGTCGGCACCACCTCGATCGAGAATTCCGAAATCATTGCGGCGCTGCTGGAAAAAGAAGGCTTGCCGCACCAGGTGCTCAACGCCAAGCAGCACGCCCGCGAGGCCGACATCGTGGCGCAAGCGGGCCGCCCCAAGGCGCTGACCATCGCCACCAACATGGCTGGCCGCGGCACCGACATCGTGCTGGGCGGCAACCTGGAAAAACTCGTTGAAGCCGTGGAGCAGGACCCCGCGCTCGATGACGCCGCCAAATCGCAGCGCACCGCACAACTGCGCGCCGAATGGCAGGCCCAGCACGAGCAGGTCAAATCCCTCGGCGGGCTGCGCATCATTGCCACCGAGCGTCATGAGTCGCGCCGCATCGACAACCAGTTGCGCGGACGCTCGGGCCGCCAAGGTGACCCCGGCTCATCGCGCTTTTACCTGAGCCTGGACGACTCGCTCATGCGCATCTTTGCCGGTGACCGCGTCAAAGCGATCATGGAGCGCCTGAAAATGCCCGACGGCGAGGCGATCGAGGCCGGCATCGTCACCCGCAGCATCGAAAGCGCGCAGCGCAAGGTCGAGGCGCGCAACTTCGACATCCGCAAGCAACTGCTGGAATACGACGACGTCTCGAATGACCAGCGCAAGGTCATCTACCAGCAGCGCAATGACATCATGGACGCGATCGACCTGGCGTCACAAATCAGCAGCTTGCGCGAGGGCTGCTTTACCGACCTGGTGCGCCAGCATGTGCCGCTCGAATCGGTGGAGGAGCAGTGGGAGCTGGACACCCTGGAGAAAGTGCTGGCCAGCGAATGGGACTTGCCCCTGTCGCTGGTGCAAACGGTACAAAGCGCCGAGTCCCTCACCGACGAAGAAATTGTCCAGCAGGTGGTGGACGCCGCCAACGCCGCCTATGCCGACAAGCTGGCGCTGGTCGGCCCGGAGAACTTCACTAAATTTGAGCGCATGGTCTTGCTGCAAAGCATTGACACGCATTGGCGCGAGCACCTCTCGGCGCTCGACTATTTGCGCCAGGGCATCCACCTGCGCGGCTATGCCCAGAAGCAGCCCAAGCAGGAGTACAAGCGCGAGGCTTTCGAGCTGTTTGGCCAGCTGCTGGATTCGGTCAAAAACGAAGTCACGCAGATTTTGATGCGCGTCAAAGTGCAGTCAGGCGAGCAGCTCGACCAGGCCGCGCAAGACATTGAAGCCCGCGCCGAGAGCATCAGCAACATCACCTACACCGCACCCACCGAAACCGGCGAGGTGCAAGTCACGCCCCAAGCCATCGGCCAAACCATCGGCCAGGCGCTGGAGACCGGCTACCTGCACGCCGGCAGCCCCGTGCTGCTGCCCAGGGTCGGCCGCAACGAGCCCTGCCCCTGCGGCAGCGGCAAGAAATACAAGCTCTGCCACGGCAAGCTGGCGTAGCAAGCGGGTTCGGCAACCGTTGCCAGTAGATCCCTACAGAATGATTTTGTACATAATTGCGTACATCAAGATTCTTAAAGGAGTCCAGCATGGCGTTTTCTGCAGCCGACATCGTTCCATTTACCCAAGCCCGTGCCACCCTCTCAGAGCTGATAGAGCAGGTGCAGGCTGGGGCCGAGAAAATCATCACACGCAACGGTGAAGGCGTAGCGGCGCTGATCGATGCGCAGCGACTGGACTACTACCACAAGCTTGAACGCTCCCAAATTCATCTGTTGCTGCTCAATGAAGCGCAAAAGGGCTTGGCTGATGTGGAGGCTGGCCGCACGACCGATGCCCGCGCCGCCTTGAAAACATTGAAGGCGCGGCGCACCCAAACATCAACCCCAAAAGCGTAGGGCTGCACATGGCGGCTTCTGAGGACGCAACCGGACTGGCCCAGGTCAGGTTCACCGCTAACTTTGAAGCCAATCTGGCCAGCATAGAAGCGTTCTGGCTGCAAAACGAATATCCGGTTGGGTACGGCCGCTTGCTTGATGCGTTGTCTGATACCGTCATTGCCAACTTGGAGCGGCATCCGCGCCTGGGCCGCTCTTTTTTTGGCCGAGTGGCTGAGTCGGCAGAAGCCCTGGGGCTGGTTCAAAAACTGCATGCGCGATTTGCGGGCTATGACGCTGGTGCTGATGTCCGGGAATATGTGATGGACCATTACCTGGTGCTGTATGCGGTAATCGACCAGAAGCATCCCAAAGCCCCGGTGCTTTATCTGCTGGCTATCAAACACCACAAGCAGCTTTCATTTGATTTTGAGCACCTCGGGCTGAATCGCTGAGCGATGCAGCGGCGACTACGTTATTCATAGCGTAGGAAGCAGATATTTCACTGGCTACAGGTCAATTAAGCATAAAAAAGCGCAAAACATGTGGGAAAACAATATTTCACGCCATACGAAGCGCCAATCTAACGTCAACCCAAAGCCAAAGCCAAAACCGACGCCATCTATGCCCAACTGCGCATTTGGCAAGACGCCAACCAAGACGCCAACCAGGACGGCATCAGCCAGGCCCATGAGCTAAAAACACGGTCAGAAGTGGGTGTGGCCAGCATCAATACTGCCGGAGCCTGGGGCTACATGCGGGCCAGCCAAAGCCGGGCCGGCCTGGCTCAAGCCTGTGCCGGAATGCGCAGCTTCTGCCCTGGATAAATCTTGTCCGGGTGGCTCAGCATGGGTTTGTTGGCTTCAAAAATCGCCATGTATTTGTTCGCGTTGCCCAGGTAAGTTTTGGCGATGGCCGACAGGGTGTCGCCGCGCACCACGTCGTGGTACTGCGCTTCGTGTGCGGGTTCGGTGACCACCAGCAGGTTGCTCACGCTCACCACGCCGCCGACATTGCCGCAGCACAGCACGACTTTTTCGCTGGCCTCCTGCGTTGGCGCCTGGCCTTCCACCGTCACGGTGCCGCTGGCGCCGTCAAACGTGACCGACAGCGGGTTGACGCCCAGGTTTTGCGTTTCGATGTAGGTGGCAATGGCCTGCGCCGCCTTGGCGTTTAACGCGTCCAGGTTGGCCTGGGCGGCGGGGTTGCTGGCGACTTCTTCGGCGGCTTTTTCGACTTCTTTGCTGCCAAACAGTTTTTCGCCGGCATCTTTGATGAAACTGAACAATCCCATGCTGATAACTCCTCGTGTTGATGGCCCCGAATCGGGGTGAAGCGACAGTACGCCAGCTTTGTGACGGATTGAATATGCTCGCTAACCTTAGCCTGGCCCATTGGCAAAGCCCGACATAATCCGCCGCATGACTTTTTTGGCTATTGACGTAGGCAACACCCGCCTGAAGTGGATGCACTACAGCGCGCCGCACCCTGGCGCAAGCCTGCTGGCGCATGGGGTTGAATTTCTGGAGAACATCGACAAGCTCGCCGAAGGCGGCTGGGCAGGTTTGCCCGCGCCGCGCCATATGCTGGGCTGCATCGTGGCGGGCGACGCGATCAAGCGGCGGGTTGAAGAGCAGATGGAGCTGTGGGACCTCACGCCGCAGTGGGTGGTGCCCAGCGCCAGCGAAGCCGGGCTGACGAACGGCTATGACTATCCCTCGCGCCTGGGCGCAGACCGTTTTGTCGCCATGGTCGGCGCGCTGCAGCGCCTGCGCGCCAAAGGCCTGGCGCAGCCGCTGCTGGTGGTGATGGTCGGCACGGCGGTGACGATCGAAGCCATTGACTGCACGGGGCGGTTTCTGGGCGGCATCATCCTGCCCGGCCACGGCATCATGCTGCGCGCGCTGGAGTCGGGCACGGCCGGCCTGCATGTTCCCACCGGCGAGGTGCGCGCCTTCCCGACCAACACCAGCGACGCGCTGACCAGCGGCGGCACCTTCGCAATTGCCGGTGCGGTCGGCCACATGATGGCCAGCCTGCGCCAGCACTGCGGGCAGGAGCCGCTGTGCGTGATGACGGGCGGCGCGGGCTGGAAGATGGCACCCAGTCTGTCGGTGCCGTTTGAGCTGGTCGAGACCTTAGTGTTTGACGGTTTGCTGCAACTGGCAGCACTGCGCTTCGCGGAGCCTTCCGCCGTCTGAGCAACTGCCAGCCACTTCTAATTTGGTAGCAGTACCGGCAGGAAATACCTTGGCTACAGCCTGATTTGGTTTAAAAAAGCGGAAATTCAGGCTTATTTACTCGGCCAACTCGGCCTTGGCCAGTTCCACGTCCAGCCGCTCCATCGCGTCTTGCGCCTGCACGGCGGCGGCGCGCTCGTAGAGTTGCGTGGCTTCCTGCATTTTCTTGTCGCCTTCGAGCATCACCAGCGCGTTGGCGTACTCGATCATCGCAATCGCTGAATGCGGGCTGAGTGTCAAAGCGGTCTGGAACAGCTTCAGGCCCGTGTCTTTCTTGGCACCATACGTCATGCCGCCAATCAGCGAGCCGACCTTGTCGATCACCTCGGCGTGGAAAGCGCCCAGCGCAATGTGCGCATCGGCATGGCTGGGTGCCAGCCGGATGGCGTGCTCCAGCGCCTGTTTGATCTTGCCGCCCAGGCCCTGCGCCAGCGCCTTGGCCACGCTGATGCCCTGGCTGTAGCGGCCGAGGGCGGCAGCCATCAGGTAATGCGCATTGGCGTTGCCCGGCTCGGCCTCGGCCTGCGCCTCGGCGCGCTGCGAGGCTTCGAGGAAGAGCGCGAGCTTGGTCTTCTCGTTCTTCTCGAGGTAGGTGGCATAGATGACCTGGGCCTTGTTGGCCACCGTGGTGCCGGCCGCGCCGAGCTTCAGGCCGGCCTCGGTGGCCTTCTGGAACTCGCCCGCGTGGAAGTGCGCCCAGGCCGCCAGCACGGCGGCGTCCTTGGGCAGCGGCTCGGCATCGCCGGCGTGGAGGCGGGCCCACATTTTCTTCAGTGCGGCGGCGTCCAGCGTGTAGTCGGCGTTGTCATAGGGGAAGGCGGTCCACTTGGCCATCGGGTGTCTCCGTTCGTTCGTCAGGGGTTCTTGGGTTCACGGATTGGAATACGGGTTGACCAGCGAGAGCAGGTGGGCGCGCTGCGCCGGCTCGAGGTAGGGCAGCAGCAGGCTGAGCACATGAAAGGCGCCGCGCAGCAGGGCCGCGCCGGCGCTTTCGGGTTCGAGCGCGCGGCGCGGGTCGCGCACGTATTCGTAGCTCAGCCAGTACGTCAGCACCACGACCATCGCGGTGGCCACTGGCGCTGCTTCGTCAGCGCTCAGACGGACCGCAGAGTTTCGGCCCAGCCCGTCGAGCACGCTGCGCACCGCGCGCGACTTGTTCTTCAGCACGAACTGGAAGTGGGTTTCCAGCCGGCGGTTCTTGCTCAGCAGGTCGTTGAGGTCGCGGTAGAGGAAGCGGTACTGCCAGATCAGCTCGAACAGCATGTGGAAGAACAGCCAGGCGTCTTCGACGTTGCGCACGTTGTCGGCCGCGTGCAGCAGCTCGTTGAGCGAGCGCTCGTAGCGGTCGAACAGGCTGTTGATCAGCTCGTCTTTCGCGGGGTAGTGGTAGTACAGGTTGCCGGGGCTGATGCCGAGTTCGGCCGAGATCAGGGTGGTCGACACGTTCGGCTCGCCGAAGCGGTTGAAGAGGTCGAGGGTCGTCTCCAGGATGCGTTCGGCCGTGCGGCGCGGCGCCTTTTTCTGGGAACTTCGCGGCGCCCGGGCGGGCTTCTGGGACGGCGGATCGGTGGCGGCCATGCAGGGCAAGGGTGTGGGCGGGGCGTCGGGTCAATCTAGCATCAAGTCGGCGGCACGCCATCGGCAGCTACACCCGGGTCGGGCGGGTGCCGCAGCACGCGGCGGGCGGGGTCTGCCTACAATCGCGCCCCCATGTCCGCATTCCTTTCCGACACCCACAACGCCGGCCTTCCCGCCATCCAGTTCCAGGACGTGAGCAAGACCTACCGCAGTGCGCGTGGCGAGGTGAAGGCACTGGGCGGCGTCAGCTTCGACATCCAGGCCGGCGAGTTCTTCGGCCTGCTCGGGCCCAACGGCGCCGGCAAGACGACGCTGATCAGCGTGCTCGCCGGCCTGGCGCGCGCCACCGGCGGCCGCGTCAAAGTGCTGGGCCACGACGTGGTGGACGACTACGCCGCCGCACGCAGGTGCCTGGGCATCGTGCCGCAGGAACTGGTGTTCGACCCCTTCTTCAACGTGCGCGAGACGCTGCGCATCCAGAGCGGCTACTTCGGCGTGAAGAACAACGAGGCCTGGATCGACGAGCTGCTGCACAGCCTGGGCCTGGCCGACAAGGCCGGCAGCAACATGCGCCAGCTGTCAGGCGGCATGAAGCGCCGGGTGCTCGTCGCCCAGGCGCTGGTGCACAAGCCGCCGGTGATCGTGCTGGACGAGCCCACCGCGGGCGTGGACGTGGAACTGCGCCAGACGCTGTGGCAGTTCATCAGCCGCCTGAACCGCGATGGCCACACCGTGCTGCTGACGACGCACTACCTGGAAGAAGCCGAGGCCCTGTGCGGCCGCATCGGCATGCTGAAGCAGGGCCAGCTGGTGGCGCTGGACCAGACCTCGGCCCTGCTGGCCGGCCGCGCCAGCACCATGCTGCGCTTCAAGACCGACGGCGCCCTGCCGCCCGCTGTGGCTGCGGTGGCGCGCGTGACGGGCCGCATCGTGCAGGCCAAGGCGCACGACGCGGCCGAGGTGGAAAGCCTGCTCGCGCTGCTGCGCGCCGAGGGCGTGAAGGTGGAAGACCTGGAGATCGGCCGCGCCGACCTGGAAGACGTGTTCCTGGAGATCATGCAGGGCGCAGGGTCGTCATCCCTGGTCACAGCCGGGAGTGCCGCATGAACTTCGACGGCGCGCTGCCGCTCTTCCGCAAGGAGGTGCTGCGCTTCTGGAACGTGGCCGCCCAGACCGTGGGGGCGCCTGTGCTCACCGCGGTGCTCTACCTGTTGATCTTCGGCCATGTGCTCGACAAGCATGTCGAGGCTTTCCCCGGCGTCGGCTACACCAGCTTCCTGGTGCCCGGCCTGGTGATGATGAGCGTGCTGCAGAACGCTTTTGCCAACAGCAGCAGCTCGCTGGTGCAGAGCAAGATCACCGGCAACCTCGTCTTCCTGCTCGTCACGCCACTCAGCCACTGGGCCTGGTTCGTGGCCTACGTGGGTGCGGCCATGGCGCGCGGCCTGATGGTGGGCGCGGGCGTGATGCTCGCGACGGTGTGGTTTGCGCCGCTGCGGCTGGTGGAGCCGTGGTGGATCATCGTCTTCGGTGCCCTGGGTGCCGGGTTGCTGGGTTCGCTCGGCTTGATCGCCGGCCTGTGGGCCGAGAAGTTCGACCAGATGGCGGCCTTCCAGAACTTCATCATCATGCCCATGACCTTCCTCTCGGGCGTGTTCTATTCGGTGCATTCGCTGCCCGGCGCCTGGCAGGCGGTGAGCCACCTGAACCCGTTTTTCTACATGATCGACGGCTTCCGGCGCGGCTTCTTCGGCGTCAGCGACTCGTCGCCCTGGCTCAGCCTGGCGGTGGTG
>JBJXED010000065.1:0-11428 GCA_046155225.1 Burkholderiaceae bacterium | reverse complement strand
GTTTTCAAGGTCAAAATTATTAAAAAATGAATGAAATAGGCTTCTAGCCAAGGTATTTATTGCCGGTGGTGCTATCAAAAAAGACTAGTTCAATGCCGCACTCAACGGCTCGCACCCATCGCCAGTGCGGCCTCTCGTGACTGTGCCAATTGCTGCAACTGCACGGCAGCGGCGGGCTGGGTGGGCCAGCCTTGCAGGTGTTGCAGCGTCAGCTCGGCCAGCGCCGCAATCCACTGCGCGCTGTCGTTGACGCAGGCAATGTAGGCGAACTCTTTTCCGCCAGCCTCGGCAAATGCCTCGCGCGCTTCCATCGCGATTTCCTCCAGCGTCTCCAGGCAGTCCGAGGTAAAGCCGGGGCAGGCGACATCGACCCGGCCCTGGACTTGCGTGGCCAGCGCGCGTAGGGTAGGTTCGGTGTAGGGCTCCAGCCATTTGGCCTTGCCAAAGCGCGACTGGAATGTCACGCTGAATTGCCCGGCATGCAGGCCCAGGTGCTGCACCAACAAGCGGGCTGTTTTATGGCATTCGCAGTGGTAGGGGTCGCCCAGGTGCAGGCTGCGCTCGGGCACGCCGTGAAAGCTCAGCAGCAGGTGTGCGGGCCGGCCGTGCTGGTCCCAATGCGCCTGAATTTGCGCTGCCAGCGCGGCGATGTAGCCAGGGTGGTCATGGTAGTGGTTGACAAAACGCAGCTCGGGGATGCGCCGGATGGTGCGGGCCCAGGCATAGACGGCGTCAAACACGCTGGCCGTAGTGGCCGCAGCGTACTGGGGGTAGGCCGGCAAGATCAGCACGCGGGTGATGCCCTCGGCTTTGAGCGCATCCAGCGCAAGGGCAATCGAGTGCTCACCGTAGCGCATGGCCCAGCGTACCCTCACGCTGTGGCCCGCTTGCGCGAGTTGCACCTCCAGCAGCTGCGCTTGCCGCTCGGTCCAGACTTTCAGTGGCGAGCCTTCGGGCGTCCACACGCTGGCGTATTTGGCCGCTGATTTGGCCGGCCGCAAGCGCAGGATGATGCCGTGCAGGATCGGCCACCAGAGCAGTTTGGGAATCTCCACCACGCGGTGGTCACTCAAAAACTCGGCCAGGTAGCGCCGCAAGGCGCTGGCGGTGGGTGCCTCCGGGGTGCCCAGGTTGCACAGCAGCACTGCGGTTTTGGGGGGGGTGCCGTGCTCAAACGGCGGTTCACTTGCAAAGGGGGAGGGGATGGCCATTGCGTTATTCTCACCCACACATGCTCGACACCTCACGTATCAAAGCCATCACCCTCGATCTGGACGACACCTTGTGGCCGATCCAACCCGTGATTGAACGCGCTGAACAAGCCCTGCAGGATTGGCTGGCCCTTCATGCGCCCATGACGGCGGCGCTGTACTCCAGCCATGAGGCGATTGACTCCATTCGCCGCTATGTGGCCGAAAGCCGGCCCGAATTGCGCCACAACCTGAGCGCGGTAAGGCGCGAGTCGATCCGCCTGGCGCTGTACCGCGCGGGTGAAAACCCCTTGCTCGCGAATGCCGCCTTTGAGGTGTTTTTCAGCGCCCGCCAACAAGTCACGCTGTATGACGACGCGCTGGTTGCCCTGGCATTTTTAAGTGCGCGTTTCCCGCTGGTGGCTTTGTCCAACGGCAACGCCGACATCGGGCGGATTGGCTTGGGCGCTTACTTTTGCGCGGCCGTCCACGCCAGCGAATTTGGCAGCAAAAAGCCCGACCCGCAAATTTTTCTGGCCGCCGTCGGCGCCGCAAGTTGTCAGCCTGGGCAAGTGCTGCATATCGGGGACGACACGGTGCAAGATATTCTGGGTGCCCAGAACGCCGGTTTGCAGGCGGTTTGGCTCAACCGCGCTGGCCGTGACTGGGAGCACCCGCAGGCTGCGCCGCCGCAGGTCCAGGGCTTGGAGCAGCTGTGTGATTTGTTGGCGGTAGCGTCGGTGACTTAATTACTCCGCTAATTGCTTGACCGCCGCCTGACCACTGCGCACCGCCCCTTCCAAGGTCGCGGGGTAAGGCCCCTCGCAATAGTCACCGCAGGCCAGCAGGCCGGGCGCTATGCGCTGCGGCGGGCGCACAAGGCCTGGCGTGCAAGCGAAGGTGGCGCGCTTTTCCAGTACGGTTTGTAGCCACTCCAACTTTGCCCAGGGCAGTTGTTCCTGGGCTTGCTGCATGACCAGACGTGTCAACTCGTCCCGCTCCAGTGCGCTGGCGCTGACCACGAAGGCCAAAAGGCCAGGCGGGCCGCCCAATTGGCCGCGGTCAAACACAAATTGCGCGGGCGGCAGGCCGCCACCGCGCAAAGGCTTTGCGGGCAGGGCGAGCATGGGCTGAGTCAGCCGGGCAGGCCGCAGTAGGGTTTCAGTGTTACCAGCACCGCTGAGCTCAGCGCAGTGGGTATAGACGGTGGCGATGGGTTCATAGCCTAGCTTTTGCGCGAGGTCTTGCCAAGCCTGGCTTTGGCTGTCCAGCAGCGGCGTGCTTTGCAGCAGGCGTACCGCACTCGGCGGCGGGCAGGCCAGCACCACGCGGTCAAACAGTTCGTCATCAAGTCGCCATTGGCCAGCTTGCGCGGCCAGCTGCCGGGCCCGGTGGCCCAAATGCACTCTGCCCCCATGCTGTGCCAACCAGGCTGCAGCGGGTGCCGGGAAAAGCTGGCTTAAATCAACACGCGGCAACAGCAAATGCGAGCCGCCGCGTGGCCCCAGCAGGGCGTCGTGCAGCACCCGCAAAAAGACTTTGGCGCTGGCCTGGTGGGCGGGTGTGTTGAGCGCCGAAACGCACAGCGGCTCGATCATTTCGGCCAGGATGCGCGGCGGAATGCGTGCGCCCGTTTGTTGGCACAGCCTGCTTACCGTCCAGTCGGGCGGGCATGTAAAGCCGCGCAATTGCCAGGCCGCGCAAGCCCGCAGCAGCCTGGCCTTGTCGGCCACCGACCAGCCGCGTGCGCTGGCAATGCCGCACACGGCCTGCAAGGGCGCGGGCAGGGGGTTGCTGATGCTTGGAAACGCCAGGCCCGAGCCGTCGGGGAACCGCAGGGAGAGCGGCAGCCGCAGCAAGGCGGCTGCGCTGTCCACCCCGACGGTGTGCATCAGCTGCAGCGTTTGCGCGTACGCGCCAATCAGGATGTGCTGGCCATTGTCCCAACCCACAAAGTGGGCTGAAGCGGGTGCAGATTCAGCCGCAGCCTCAGGCGCTGGCTCAGCTGACAGTGCCCGCGCGCGCCCGCCGAGTGAGCGGGTGGCTTCAAATACGTCTACGGCGTGGCCCGCCTGCGCCGCAGTCACGGCGCAGGCCAAGCCGGCCCAGCCTGCGCCCACCACCGCGACGCGCAAGCCGGTGGGCGGTGCGGGCCTCAAAGCCTGCGCAGGCTGCAGCACGCTTTGCCCTACCAGCGGCCGAGCGCCTGGACCTGCCAGGCCAGCCAGAATTTGCGCAGCGGCGTCAGGCAAATGCGCTGGTGCAGCACCGCAAACTGGGCGTGCTCGATCTCGCGCAGCAGGGTGCGGTAGATGCTGGCCATCATCAGGCCCGGCTTTTGCGCGCGCCGCTCGGCGGGCGGCAGCAGCGCCAGCGCGTCGTCGTAGAGCTGGTGTGCACGCTGGGCCTGAAAGCGCATCAGTGCGGTGAAGCGGTCCGAGTAGCTGCGTTTCAAAATCTCGTGTGCGGGCACGCCAAACTGTTGCAGCTCGCTCATGGGCAAGTAAATGCGGCCGCGCAGGGCGTCCTCGCCCACGTCGCGGATGATATTGGTGAGCTGAAATGCCAGCCCCAGACGGTGCGCGTACTCGGTGGTCTGCGGCTGGGTCTGGCCGAAGATGCGCGCCGAGACCTCGCCCACGATGCCGGCCACCAGATGGCAATAGTTTTTCAGGCCGGGGTAGTCAAGGTAGCGGTTTTGCGCCAAGTCCATCTGGCAGCCCTGAATGATGGCCTGCAAATGCCGCTCTTCTATCGAAAACTCGCGCGCCAGCGGCATCAGCGCCTTCATGACCGGGTGGCTCGGCTGGCCGCTGAAGGCCTGCGCCACCTCGGTTTGCCACCAGGCCAGTTTGGTGCGGGCCAACTGGACGTCGCTGATTTCGTCAACCACGTCGTCCACCTCGCGGCAAAAGGCATAGAAGGCGGTGATGGCGGCGCGGCGCGGCTTGGGCAAAAACAAAAAGGCGTAGTAAAAACTGCTGCCCGAGGCGGCGGCTTTTTGCTGGACATATTGCTCGGGCTTCATCGGGGGATTGTCACTGCGCTACATGCGCAGGCCGCGCCACAGCATGAGCGGTGCGTCCCAGGCGCGGATGCGCGGGCGTTTTTGCAGTGTGGCGAAATTCATGGCCTCAATTTTGTCCAGGATGCGCAGGCCGCCCTGCACCACCAGCCGAAGCTCCCAACCGGCCCGCCCTGGCAGTTTTTTCACCAATTTTGAGCCCTTTAGCATTGTAGCCTTGGCATCTATTGCACATGTTGCTATCAATTGTGTAGTCTGCGGGGTGTTCTTCAGGGCCAGCAAGTCAATCCAGCTCACGCCGTGGGCGGCGCAATCGCTCACGGGCAGGTAAAAGCGCCCGCGTGCGATGTCCAGCCCCAGGTCCTGCCAAAAGTTAATCAGCTGCAGTGCGGTGCAAATGTCGTCGCTTTGCGCCAGGCTCTCGCTGTCATGCACGCCGTACAGGTGCAGCAGCAATCGGCCCACCGGGTTAGCCGAGCGGCGGCAATAGTCGCGCAGCTCGGCCTGGCTCTGGTAGCGGCTGCCGCGCTGGCTGAAGACCACGTCTTGCGCGAAGGCGCTGAGCAAATCGGCCAGCAAGCTCAGCGGCAGCTGGTACTGCACCACCGCGCTATGCAAGGGACCAAACACCTGCGGCCAGCGGCTGGAAGGCGTGCTGTTGGGCCCAGCGCCGGCGCAGGCCAGCAAGTCGGCGCGGTAAGCCTGCAAATCGGCCAAGCGTTCCCGCGCTGTGGCCTGGCCTTCGTCGGCGATGTCGTCGGCGGTGCGGGCAAACCAGTAAATGGCGGTAATTGGCGCGCGCAACTGCGGCGGGCACAGCCACGACGCGACCGGGAAATTCTCGTAATGCGTGACCGGCGGCGCTGCGGACAGCGTTTCTTTCTGGGGGGTGTCTGGGGAGCGGGCGAGCGTCACCGCGCGATTGTCGCGCATGGTTTCGCACGGCTTTGCCCTCGCTTGACAAAGACGAAAGCTTGCAATAGATTACTAACCAGTCAGTCATTAATGAGATTTCACAAGCGATTGCACGCTTGCCAATGGAGAGTAACGCGCCATGTCAAACCCGCATCAACGCCTTGCCGTGCTGGCCGTCTGCGCTGCCGCCGCCTTGCTCACTGCCTGCTCCAAGCCCGCACCCGCGCCCGAGCCGGTGCGGGCCGTGAAGGTCATGACGGTGGGTCTGGGCGGTCTGCAAAGCAGCCATGAGTACGCTGGCGAGGTGCGGGCAAGAACCGAGTCGCGGCTGGGCTTTCGGGTCGGCGGCAAGCTGATCAAGCGCCAGGTCGAGCTGGGCCAGCGCGTCAAAGCCGGTCAAATGCTGGCGCAGCTCGATGCGCAGGATTTCCGCCTCGCCGCCGACGCGGCCAAAGCCCAGGTCGCCTCGGCGCAGACCAACCGCGACCTGGCAGCCGCTGACTTCAAGCGTTTTGCCGAGCTGCGCGCGCAGAATTTCATCAGTGGGGCCGAGCTGGAGCGGCGCGAAACCACCCTGAAAGCCGCGCAGGCCAGCCTGGAGCAAGCACAGGCGCAGCTGAGCGCGCAGGGCAACCAGACCGGCTACGCGAATCTGGTTGCCGATGTCTCGGGCGTGGTCACCGCGGTCGAGGCCGAGCCGGGCCAGGTGCTGGCGGCGGGCGCGCCCGTGGTTCGGCTGGCGCAAGATGGCGCGCGCGATGTCGTGTTTGCGGTGCCCGAAGACCAGTTGGACGCCGTACGGGTTGGCGCGCGTATGCAGGTGCGCCAGTGGGCCAGTGACCGGCGTAGCAGCGGTGTGGTGCGCGAAGTGGCCGCCAGCGCCGACCCGATCACGCGGACCTTTGGCGTCAAACTCACGCTGGCCCCCGGCGAAGCGGCGGCGGGAGATGCATTGCCCCTGGGCAGCACGGTGTATGTGAACCTGGAGTCGGCAGCCGCCGGCGGCCCGCAGGTCATGAAACTGCCGACCAGCGCCTTGCTGAAAACCACCAGTGGCAGCGCCGTCTGGCTGCTGGATGCGGCAACCATGACGGTCAAACAGCAAGCCGTGGCGGTGCTCACCGCAGATGGCAACGAGGTGGTGATTGCCAGCGGCTTGCAGCCCGGCGCGCAAGTGGTGGTGGCCGGCGTGCATGTGTTGGCCCAGGGGCAGAAAGTCAGCCTCTACCAGACAAAATATGATTCAAATCAGCCTCTGGCCAATACAAATACTGCACCTTCTGCTACGCAAGATGTAGCAAAACCAGCAGCACAAATCAGCCCTGCCGCCGCCAAGTGAGGCCCGTATGAACCAAGAACCCCATTCTGCGGCGCCTTCCAGCGGCTTTAACCTCTCCAAATGGGCGCTGGAACACCCCGGCCTCACGCGCTATTTGATGGTGGTGTTGATCTTGCTGGGCACGGCCAGTTACTTTCAGCTCGGCCAGGACGAAGACCCGCCGTTTACGTTTCGCCTGATGGTGGTGCGGGCTTTCTGGCCGGGTGCCACCGCGCAGCAAATGGCCGAACAGGTCACCGACAAGATTGAGCGCACGCTGCAAGAGGTACCGTATGCCGACAAGATCAGAAGCTATTCCAAGCCAGGCGAGACCCTGATTATTTTTCAGATCAAGGACTTTTCCAAACCAGCGGAAGTTCCCAATGTCTGGTATCAGGTGCGCAAGAAGGTCGGCGACATTCGCAACACGCTGCCCAGCGGCGTGCAAGGTCCATTTTTCAACGACGAATTTGGCGACGTGTTCGGCGTGATCTACGCCTTGGAGGCCGAAGGCTTTTCCAACGCCGAAGTCAAGGAGTTTGCCGACGACGTGCGCCAGCAACTGCTGCGGGTGCAGGACGTCAGCAAGGTCGAGCTGTTTGGCGTGCAGGACGAGCGCCTGTATGTCGAAATCTCGCAAAAACGGCTGGCGCAACTCGGGCTGGACTTGAACCAGGTGCTGGCGCAGTTGACGCAGCAAAACGCGGTCGAAGGCGCAGGCACCCTGCAAACCCCCAAAGACGTGGTGCAGGTGCGCGTGGCGGGGCAGTTCACCGCCGTGGCGCAATTGCAGGGCATGCCGATTCGCGGCAACACCGGCGCGGGCAGCACGGCGGCCAGCGCCCAGCTCACGCTCGGCGATATTGCCGACATCCGGCGCGGCTACATCGACCCGCCGCAGGTCAAAGTGCGGCACCAGGGCCAGCAAGTGGTGGCGCTGGGCGTGTCAATGGCCAAGGGCGGCGACATCATCCGGCTGGGCGGCTCGCTCAAGACTGCGCTGGGAAAAATTGAAGCCAAGCTGCCCGCCGGGGTCAAACTGGTGCAGGTGCAAGACCAGCCCAAGGCGGTGGCCAACTCGGTTGGCGAATTTGTCAAGGTGCTGATCGAGGCGGTGGTGATCGTGTTGGCGGTGAGCTTTATCGCACTGGGCCTGCACCGCGAGCCAGGCAAAAAATTCATGGGCGGCTGGCGGGTGGACATTCGCCCCGGCCTGGTGGTGGGCATCACGATTCCGCTGGTGCTGGCGGTGACGTTTTTGGTCATGTACTACCTGGGCATCGGCTTGCACAAAATCTCGCTCGGCTCACTCATCATTGGCCTGGGTTTGCTGGTGGACGACGCCATCATTGCGGTAGAGATGATGGTGCGCAAGATGGAGGAAGGCTATGACAAGGTGCGTGCTGCGACTTTCGCCTATGAAGTCACCGCCATGCCGATGTTGACCGGCACTCTGATTACGGCCACTGGCTTTTTGCCGATTGGCCTGGCCCGCTCGACCACCGGCGAATACACCTTTGCAATTTTTGCGGTGACGGTGATCGCACTGGTCTTGAGCTGGCTGGTGTCGGTGTATTTCGTGCCGTATTTGGGTACTTTGCTGCTGAAAGAAAAGCCCCAGCACAGTGGCGCAGGCAACGGCCCGCACGAGCATTTCGACACGCCGTTTTATGTGCGCTTCCGTGCTGCGGTGAACTGGTGCGTCGAGTACCGCTGGGTCACCATTGGCGCGACCATTTTCATTTTTGCGCTGGGCATTGTCGGCATGGGCAAGGTGCAGCAGCAGTTTTTCCCCGACTCCAGCCGGCCTGAAATCCTGCTCGACATTTGGCAACCCGAGGGGGCCAGCCTGAGCGTCAATGAGGAGGTGGCGACGCGGCTGGAGGCGCGGCTGCTGCGCGAAGAAGGCGTCACATCGGTCACGACCTGGATCGGTTCGGGCGTGCCGCGTTTTTATTTGCCACTGGACCAGATATTCCCGCAAACCAACGTGTCCCAACTCATCATCCTGCCGCAGGATTTGAAGGTGCGCGAGTCGCTGCGCCTGAAGCTGCCCGCTTTGCTGGCGAGTGAATTCCCCGAAGTGCGCGGCCGCGTCAAGCTGCTGCCCAATGGTCCGCCCGTGGCCTATCCGGTGCAGTTTCGCGTGGTGGGCAGCGACCCGGTGCTGCTGCGCACCCTGGCCGACCAGGTCAAGCAGGCGATGCGCGGCAGCCCCAATACCCGCGGCGTCAACGACAACTGGAACGAGTCGGTCAAGGTCTTGCGGCTCGACGTGGACCAGGCCAAAGCCCGCGCCCTGGGCGTGACCAGCCAATCGATCGCGCAAGCCTCGCGCACGATTTTGTCGGGCTCGGTAGTGGGCCAGTTCCGCGAGGGCGACAAGCTCATCGACATCGTGCTGCGCCAGCCGCTTGAAGAGCGCAACGCCATCACCGACCTGGGCAATGCCTATTTGCCCACCGCCTCGGGCCGCTCAATCCCGCTCACGCAAATTGCCAAACCCAGCTTCAACTGGGAGCCGGGCGTGATGTGGCGCGAAAACCGCGACTACGCCATCACCGTGCAAGGCGACATCATTGAAGGCCTGCAAGGCGCTACCGTGACCAATGAGTTGCTGCCCACACTCAAAAAAATCAGTGACGCCTGGCCTGCCGGTTACCGCGTGGAAGTGGCGGGGGCGGTGGAGGAAAGCAGCAAGGGCTCCTCGTCGATCGTGGTCGGGCTGCCGATCATGCTGTTTGTGACCTTCACGCTGCTCATGCTGCAGTTGCAGAGTTTCAGCCGCTCGTTGCTGGTGTTTTTGACCGGGCCGCTGGGCATTGCCGGCGTTGCGGCGGCACTGCTGGTGCTGAACCGGCCTTTTGGCTTTGTCGCCCTGCTGGGCGTGATTGCGCTGATGGGCATGATCCAGCGCAACTCGGTGATCTTGATCGACCAGATTGAGCAGGACCGTGCGCGCGGCGTGCCCGCCTGGGACGCGATTGTCGAGTCCGCCGTGCGGCGCCTGCGCCCGATTGTGCTCACCGCCGCCGCCGCTGTGCTGGCCATGATCCCGCTCTCGCGCAGCGTGTTCTGGGGCCCGATGGCCGTGGCCATCATGGGCGGGCTGATCGTGGCGACGCTACTGACTCTGCTGGCGCTGCCCGCGATGTACGCCGCATGGTTTCGCGTGAAACGCGAAACACCGGCGTTGGTATAAACCCGCCCGCAGGGTTGGCGCGTAGCGCAAGACCTGCATGGTTTCGCGTGAAACGCGAAACACCGGCGCTGACTTGACTCTGCAGTAAGTGCCAATTTATTTAGTCCTAAAATACCGGGTTGGCTAAAAACGCATCGGGCGGTTGGACGGGTTTCAACCGCCCGATGGATTTTTGGCATTGCGCGGGTGGCGAAATTGGTAGACGCACCAGGTTTAGGTCCTGACGTCCGCAAGGATGTGGGGGTTCGAGTCCCCCCCCGCGCACCACACTGAAATACTGCAACAAGATAGGAACGTACCGTGGCCGTCACCGTAGAAACATTGGAAAAGCTGGAGCGCAAAATCACCCTGAGCCTGCCGGTGGGCGTGATTCAGAACGAGGTCAACACCCGCCTCAAGAAGCTTGCGCGCACCGTCAAGATGGACGGCTTTCGTCCCGGCAAAGTGCCCATGCAGGTGGTCGCCCAGCGTTATGGCTACTCGGTTCATTACGAAGTGATGAACGACAAGGTCGGCGAGGCGTTCGCCCAGGCCGCCAATGGTGCGAATCTGCGGGTGGTCGGCACGCCGCGCATCAGTGAAAGTGCGGCCTCGCCCGAGGGACAGATGGCGTTTGACGCGATTTTTGAGGTCTATCCCGAGGTCAAAATCGGCGACTTGACGACACTGGAGATTGAAAAACTCAGCGCCGAGGTGGACGATGCGGCGATCACCAAGACGCTGGACATTCTGCTCAAGCAGCGCCGCACTTTCGGTCAGCGCCCTCAGGACGCCGCCGCGCAGGACACCGACCAGGTCACGGTGGACTTTGAAGGCAAGATCGACGGTGAACCGTTTGACGGCGGCAAGGCGCAGGACTTCCAGTTTGTGGTGGGCGAAGGCCAGATGCTGGCGCAGTTTGAAGACGCCACGCGCGGCATGAAACTGGGCGAGCGCAAAACCTTTCAAGTCGCCTTCCCGCCCGACTACAACGGCAAGGAAGTGGCCGGCAAAACGGCCGACTTCATGGTCACCGTGAAGAAAATCGAAGCCGCGCACCTGCCCGAGCTCAATGACGCGCTGGCCAAGTCGCTCGGCATTGCCGAAGGCACGGTAGACGCGCTGAAGGCCGATATCCGCAAAAATTTGGAGCGCGAGGTCGGCTTTCGCATGCTGGCGCGGCACAAGGATGCGGTGCTCGGCGCGCTCGCCGAGAAGGCCGAGCTTGACCTGCCCAAGGCCAGCGTGCAGGCCGAGGTGACCCGCATGATTGAGAATGCCCGCGCCGACCTCAAGCAGCGCGGCATCAAAGACGCCGACAAGGCACCGATCCCGCCCGACGTGTTCCAGCCGCAAGCCGAGCGGCGTGTGCGGCTGGGTCTGGTGGTCGCCGAACTGGTGCGCACGCACGCGCTGCAGGCCACCGCCGAGCAAATCAAGGCGCATGTGGAGCAACTCGCCGCCAGCTATGAAAAACCCGCCGACGTGGTCAAGTGGTACTACAGCGACAATCAGCGCATGGCCGATGTGGAGGCCGTGGTGATCGAGAAAAACGTCACCGAGTTCGTGCTGTCGAAGGCGCAGACCCGCATCAAAACGCTGTCGTTTGACGAGTTGATGGGCCAGGCCCGGCCGCAGTAATTGCCTTGCAGCGCTACGCCGGGGCTTGCATCGGTGCGGCCCGGCCTCAATTGCAGAAAATCATCATTACCAGGATTCCCCATGAGCGCACTTGACCTGTCTTTTGAAACCCGCGGCCTGGGCATGGTGCCCATGGTGATCGAGCAGTCCGGCCGGGG
>JBJXED010000064.1:0-16100 GCA_046155225.1 Burkholderiaceae bacterium | reverse complement strand
GGGCCGGCGCGCGATCACCTGGGTGGCGCAGGAGTACCGCTACATGCCGCCGGTGGCCGAGATGATCCGCCTGGCCCATGCCGGCGAGGTGGGCCGGCTGCACCAGGTGGCCATCCGCGAGCACCGCGAGCCCTTCTACCCCAAGGTGGGCGACTGGAACCGCTTCTCCGCCAACACCGGCGGCACGCTGGTGGAGAAGTGCTGCCACTACTTCAACCTGATGGAGCTGATCCTGGGTGAGCGGGCCCAGCGGGTGTATGCCTCGGGCGGCCAGCGGGTGAACCACCTGGACGAGCGTTACGACGGCCGCACACCCGACATCCTGGACAGCGCCTTTGTGGTGGTGGACTACCCCAGCGGCGCCCGCGCCCTGCTGGACCTCTGCATGTTTGCCGAAAACACGGTGGACAACGAGCACATCAGCGTGGTGGGCGACGCCGGCAAGCTGGAGTCGCTGCTGCCCTCACTGACCCTGCGCCTGGGCTTGCGTGCCGACTGGGGCCGGCGCGACGTGTGGGGCCAGCCCTCGGGCACCGGCCGGGGCGTGAGCGTGCGGCGGGTGTGGGACACCAACATCCGCTACGCCGGCCAGCACTTTGGCGCCTCGTACATCGAGCACCAGCGCTTTGCCCAGGCCTTGCGCAGCGGCGGGCCGGCCGAGATCCCGCTTGAAGAAGGCCTGCGCAGCGTGGCGGTGGGGCTGGCGGCGCACCGCAGCATCGCCACCGGCCTGCCGGTGATGATGAGCGACGTGTTGCCTGCCCACCTGCTGTGATGATCTGACGTGCCGACCCTGCGTGATGACCCTGTGTGATGACCCTGTGTGATGACCCTGCCTGACCTCCATGCCGCAAGACGCCGACCCCACCCCCCGCCCACCCACCCGCCCGTGCACCCGCCCGTACACGCGCTACGCCAGCCTGCAGGGCAAGCTGGTGTTCATCTCCGGCGGCAGCTCCGGCATCGGCGCCGAGCTGGTGCGGGCGTTTGCCGCCCAGGGCGCCCGGGTGGCGTTTTGCGGCACCCGGCCCGAGGGCGGCCAGGCGCTGGCCGCCGAGCTGCAGGCCGCCGGCCTGCCCGCGCCCTGGTACGCCGCCTGCGATGTCCGCGACACCGCGGCCTACCAGGCCCTGCTGGCCCGGCTGATGGCCGAGCAGGGCGCCGTGCAGGTGCTCGTCAACAACGCCGGCCGGGACGACCGCCACCGCATGGAAGACGTGACGCCCGCGTTGTGGGACGACCGCCTGGCGCTCAACCTCAAGCACTACTTCTTTGCGATCCAGGCGGTGGCACCCGGCATGGCCGCGGCCGGCGGCGGCGTGGTGGTGAACATGGGCAGCGTGAGCTGGCTGCGCGGCCGGCCCCACCTGGTGGGCTACACCACCGCCAAGGCCGGCATCCTGGGGCTCACCCGCACCCTGGCGCGTGAGCTGGGCGGCCGCAACATCCGTGTCAATGCGGTGGTGCCCGGCGCCATCGTCACCGAACGGCAAAACGCCCTGCACCGCGACGCCGCAGCCGACCAGGCGTTTCTGGACGCGCAATGCCTGAAGGTCCGGCTCGACCCCGGCCACGTGGCCCGGGCCACGCTGTTTCTGGCCAGCGACGATGCCGACGGCATGACCGGCCAGCATGTGCTGGTGGACGCCGGCATCGCGCAGCAGTCGGTCATCACCTGAGCCTGCGGCGGGGTGTCGATGCCGGAACGCCGCGATCGCCATTGCAAACGCCAGCGCGGCAGGCTTGACCTGGCAGGTCATCGCCAGGCCTGGAGCGGGTGGGCACAGTGCGGTTGTCTCCACTTCGCCTTTGTCCCGCACCATGACCTCTCCTGACCTGCTCCCCCTGGCCGTTGCGCTGTTGATCGGCATCCCCGCGGCCGGCTCCTGCCTGGGCATCGGCATGATCGCAATGAAGCTGCTGGAATCCAGCGCCCGCCAGCCCGAGCTGATGCCCGCGCTTCAGACCAAGTTTTTCCTGGCGGTGGGGGTGACCGACGGCGCGTTCATCATCGCCACCGGCATCGGGCTGTGGTTTGCCACCAGCAACCCGTTCAAGTGATGCGGCTGCTGCCGGCTTCACGGGGCGGTTTCATCGGCCGCCCCGGCCCGGGCCGCTCAGGCCGGCTTGGCTGAGCCTGCGGGCGCCGCGGTGCCCGCGGCCTCCAGGTGGTAGTCGGTGGCCCGCTGCACCTCGTTCTTCGAGCCCAGGATCACGCTCACCCGCTCATGCAGCTTGGAGGGCACGATGTCCAGGATGCGCTGCTGGCCATTGGTGGCCGCACCACCGGCCTGTTCCACCAGAAAGGCCATCGGGTTGGCCTCGTACATCAGGCGCAGCTTGCCGGGTTTCTCGGGCTCGCGCGCATCCCAGGGGTAAAGGAACACACCGCCGCGGGTCAGGATGCGGTGCACATCGGCCACCATGCTGCCCACCCAGCGCATGTTGAAATCCTTGCCGCGCGGCCCGGTCTTGCCGGCCAGGCACTCGTCCACATAACGCCGCACCGGCGCGGCCCAGTGCCGCAGGTTGGACATGTTCATCGAGAACTCTTTGGTGTCGGCCGGCAACTGCAACTGGTCGGCCGTGAGCACCCAGCTGCCCATCTCGCGGTCCAGCGTGAACACCGCCACCCCGGTGCCCACCGTCAGCACCAGGGTGGTCTGCGGGCCGTAAACGCAGTAGCCGGCGGCGGCCTGGGCCCGGCCGGGCTGCAGAAAGTCCTCTTCACTCACGCCGCGGTGGTGGCCCACCTTGCGCAGCACCGAAAAGATGGTGCCGATGGAGACATTGACATCGATGTTGCTGCTGCCGTCCAGCGGGTCAAACAGCAGCAGGTATTCGCCCTGCGGGTAGCGGTTGGGCACCACGTGGATGGAATCCATTTCCTCGCTGGCCATGGCCGCCAGGTGGCCGCCCCATTCATTGGCCTCGATCAGCACCTCGTTGCTGATCACGTCCAGCTTCTTCTGCACCTCGCCCTGCACGTTGGCCGTGTCGTTGCTGCCCAGCACATCGCCCAACGCACCCTTGTTGACCGAGATGGCGATGGATTTGCAGGCGCGTGCCACGATCTCGATCAGCAGCCGCAGCTGCGCCGGGATGTGGCCGTGCTCGCGCTGTTGCTCGACGAGGTATTGGGTCAGGCTGATGCGTTTCATGGTCGGTTCAGTTGTCGAGGGCCTTGCTCACGATCTCGCGCACGTCGTCGCTGAGCCGGGGGCTGGCGGCCACGCGGGCCACGGCCTCGCGGGCGGCACTGCGCCAGGGCTCGGCCAGCACCTGCCAGCGGTCCATGGTGCGGCTCATCCTGGCGGCGAGCTGGGGGTTGATGGCGTCGATCTCCAGCACCCGCTCGGCCCAGAACACATAGCCAGCGGCATCGGCGCGGTGGAAGGCGGCCGGGTTCTCGCGGCAGTAGCCGGCCAGCAGGCTGCGGGCGCGGTTGGGGTTCTTGATGGAAAAGTCGGGGTGCTGCATCAACGCCTTGACCTTGGCCAGCACCTGGCCGTTGCCGCCGCCCAGCGGCTCAGGCGTGCGGGCCTGCAGGTTGAACCACTTGTCGATCACCAGTTCATCACCCGCATGCAGCGCATGGAAGCGCTGCAGCGCCTCGGCCGCCAGCGGGGCGTGGCCGTCCACCAGCGCGCACAGCGCACCAAAGCGGTCGGTCATCTGCGCCGCGTCCTTGAAGCGCTGGTAGGCCTTACCGGGCCACACCGCGTCACCGGTCTGCACGGCGTTGAGCACCAGCATCTGCAGCGCCAGGTTGGCCAGCGCGCGGCGGCCGGATTGCTCGGCATTGGGTTGGTAACCCTGGCGCACCTGGTGGGCCTCGAACGCCCACACCCACTCGGCCTGCAGGCGCGCGGCCAGCTGGCTGCGCATCTGTTCACGCAGGCGGTGGATGCGCTGCGGGTCCACCACCGCGCAAGACTCGGCCACGTAGCTTTCGCTCGGCAGGGTCAGCACCAGCTCCTTGAAGGCCGCATCCAGCGTGTCGTCGCGCAGCACCCGGCGCATGGCCTGCACAAAGGCCTCGTCCAGCGCCGGCAGGTCATCGTTGCCGGGCAGGGCGGCCAGCAGCCGGCCCAGGGCCAGCCGTTGCGCGGCCTCCCAGCGGTTGAAGGCGTCGGCATCGTGCTGCAGCAGCACCAGCAGCGCCGCGTCGTCCAGCCCGTCGTCCAGGTGCACCGGGGCCGACAGGCCGCGCAGCAAGGACGGCACCGGCGCCGCGGCCACGTTGACGAAGGTGTAGCTTTGCTCGGCCTCACTGAGCACCAGCACCCGCTCAGGTCCGGTGGCGGCGGCTTCACCCGACAGGCGCAGCGGCAGCGACTCGCCCGTTTGCCCGTGCAACAGGCCCATCAGCACCGGGATCACGCTGGGCTGCTTGTCCGCCTGGCCGGGTGAGGGCTGGGCGCTCTGGCGCAGCGTGAGGGTGTAGTGCAGCGTCACCGGGTCGTACACGCCGCGGGCCTGCAGCGTGGGCGTGCCGGCCTGGGCATACCAGCGCTTGAAGGCGGGCAGGTGGCTGGCCAGCGCGCTGCCGGGGTTGGCGTCGGCAATCGCCTGGGCAAAGTCGTCACAGGTCACGGCCTGGCCATCATGGCGGGCAAAGTACAAATCCATGCCGCGGCGGAAGCCCTCACGCCCCACCAGCGTGGCCATCATGCGCACCACCTCGGCGCCTTTTTCGTAGATGGTGGCGGTGTAGAAGTTGTTGATCTCGGCGTAGCTGTCGGGCCGCACCGGGTGGGCCATGGGGCCGGCGTCCTCGGGGTACTGGCTGGCGCGCAGGCCGCGCACATCGTCGATCCGTTTGACAGCCCTCGCGGACGGGCTGCCCGCCATGTCGGCCGAGAACTCTTGATCGCGGTAGACGGTGAGGCCTTCTTTCAGCGAGAGCTGAAACCAGTCGCGGCAGGTGATGCGGTTGCCGGTCCAGTTGTGGAAGTACTCGTGCGCGATGACGCTTTCGATGGCCGCGAAGTCGTCGTCGGTGGCGGTGGCCGCATTGGCCAGCAGCAGCCGCGTGTTGAACAGGTTCAGGCCCTTGTTCTCCATCGCGCCGCCGTTGTAATCCTCGACCGCAACGACCATGAAGCGGTCCAGGTCCAGCGCCAGGCCGAAGCGGGCTTCGTCCCAGGCCACCGACGCCACCAGCGAACGCATCGCGTGTTCGGTCTTCTCCAGGTCACCCGGCCGCACGTAAACCTGCAGCAGGTGGTCGCGGCCGTTGTCGAGATCGCCCTGCTCGACCAGGTTGCCATTGCTCAGCAGCACCGGGTACTGCGCCTTGTTGGCGCGCAGGGTGACGGTGTAGACGGCCATCACGTCGGGCCGGTCCAGGAAGTAGGTGATGCGGCGGAAACCTTCCGCCTCGCACTGCGTGAAGAAACCGCCGCCCGAGGTGTAGAGGCCGGTGAGCTGGGTGTTCTTGTCGGGCGCGCAGGTGTTGCGGATCTCGAGCGTGAAGGGGCCTTCTGGCAAGGCGTCGATCACCAGCATGTCGTCTTCGTGCCGGAACGAGACCGAAGCGCCGTTCACCTGCACCCGCGTCAGGTTGAGGCCTTCGCCGTGCAGGCGCAGCGGCTGGGCGGGTTGATCGGCATTGCGCTCGACCTGCATCCGGTTGATGACGAGCGTCTTGGCCGGCTCCAGGTCGAAGCTCAGTTCGACGGCGCGGATCCAGAAGGCCGGCGCGCGGTAGTCCTCGCGGCGGATCAGGGCAGCTGTGCCTTCACGCATGGTGTTGTCTCGCTCTCTTCTTGTTGGTGTTTGTCAGGCGCCGGGTGCCAGGGTTGCGGGGCTCAGGCCGCTGAAATCGGCCGCGATGCCGACCAGGTTGTCGTACGCGGCAAACGCCTCGGCCGGCAGCGTCGTCGTGAGCGCGAAGGCGCGCATGCCGGCGCGCCGCGCGGCCTCGATGCCCAGCGGTGCATCCTCGAACACCAGGCAGGCGGCAGGTAGCACGCCGAGGCGCCGCGCGGCTTCGAGAAAGATGTCCGGGTGAGGCTTGCCGCGCAGGCCGTCGGCCGGGCTGGTGATGGTCTCGACCCAGGCGTCGATGCCGAAGCGGTCGAACGCGAGCTTCATGTTCATCGGCGTCGAGGCGGTGCATACCGCCAGGCGCAGGCCGGCTTCACGGGCCTGCATCACGAAGGCGTGGGCCCCGGCGATCAGCCCGAGTGAACGCGCCGCAATCTCGCGGTAGAGCGCCTCCTTCTCGTCGGCCATCGCATTGATGTCTTCGGCGCTGGAGCCGGGCAGCATGTCGCCCAGGATCTCGGCGTTCGAGCGGCCCGCGGTCGAGGTGAAGAAGGTGTCGCCGTCGAGCGTCAGGCCACGCTTGTCGTGCCACAGCACCCAAGCGTCGTGGTGGTGCGGCATGCTGTCGATGAGGGTGCCGTCGAGGTCGAACAGCAGCGCTTGGATGGGTAGTTTTTTCATCACACGCCTTGTTTGAGGCTGGCTTCGATCAACGCGTCCAGGTCGCCATCGAGCACCTTCTGGGTGTTGCTGATTTCGACATTGGTGCGCAGGTCCTTGATGCGGCTCTGGTCGAGAACGTAGGAGCGGATCTGGTGGCCCCAGCCCACGTCCGTCTTCGTGTCTTCGAGCTTCTGCTGCTCGACCATGCGCAGGCGCATTTCGTGGTCGTAGAGGCGCGAGCGGAGGCGCTTCCAGGCGACGTCGCGGTTGCTGTGCTGGCTGCGGCCGTCTTGGCACTGCACCACGATGCCGGTGGGAATGTGCGTCAGGCGCACAGCCGAGTCGGTTTTGTTGATGTGCTGGCCGCCTGCGCCGCTGGCGCGGAAGGTGTCGGTGCGCACGTCAGCGGGATTGATGTCAATCTCGATCGAGTCGTCAATCTCGGGGTAGACAAATACGCTGGCAAAGCTGGTGTGGCGGCCACCCGATGAATCGAACGGGCTTTTGCGCACCAGCCGGTGCACACCGGTCTCGGTGCGCAGCAGGCCAAAGGCGTAGTCGCCCTCGATCTTGATGGTGGCACCCTTGATGCCGGCGGTATCGCCAGCGGATTCGTCTTCTAGCGTGGCCTTGAAGCCCTTGCGCTCGGCGTATTTGAGGTACTGGCGCAGCAGCATGCTGGCCCAGTCGCACGCCTCGGTGCCGCCCGCGCCGGCCTGGATGTCCAGGAACGCATTGAGCGGGTCGGCCGGGTTGTTGAACATGCGGCGGAATTCGAGCTGTTCCACTGCGGCGGCGAGTTTGTCGGCGTCTTGGTTGATGGTGAGCAAACCCGCTTCGTCACCATCATCCCGCGACATTTCAAACAGCTCGGTGTTGTCGGCCAGGTTGGTGGTTAGGTTTTCCAGCGTGGTGACGATGTCGCCCAGCGACTTTTGCTCGCGCCCCAGCTCTTGCGCGCGCTTGGGGTCGTTCCAGACCGCCGGGTCTTCCAGGCTGGCGTTGACGGTTCTTAATCGCTCCGATTTGGCAGCGTAGTCAAAGATACCCCCGAAGCTGCTGCGTGCGGGCGGCTAAATCGGTCAGGCGGTTGCCGATTTGGTTGATGTGTTCTGCGTCCATGTCGTGAATTCCGGTGTGCCGGGCCGCGCGCAATGCCTGCGCCGGCTCGCGTGAAAAAGTAAAAATAGCCAGCCTAGAATTGTCGCACCCTTCCCTTGGCCACTGCTGCCACCCCATTGCCCCATGCGCAGCTTTGACCTGTTCGACACCTTGATTGCCCGGCGCTGCGTCTCGCCGCTGGCGCTCTACAGCCTGGTCGAGCAGCGCGCGGGGTTGCCGGGTCTGGCGCAGGCGCGGTCCGAGCAGGCGCACGCGCTGTGGCTGAAATGCCAGCCGTTCTCCACGCTGGACATTTACACCCACGCACTGGCTGCGCTGGGCCGGCCAGCGGCGCACGCGCAGGCGCTGTCCGAGCTGGAATACCAGGTTGAGTTGCAAGAGCTGCTGCCCGTGCGGCGGCATTTGATGGAGCTGCAACCGCCCGACTGGGTGCTGTCTGACATGCACCACCCGCCCTGGCTGCTGTCGCAACTGCTCTCGCGTGCGGGCAGCGCCGTGGGGGCGCTCTGGCCTGCCACCTTGATCTGCAGCAACCGCGGCAAGCATGACGGCCAGCTCTGGCACGACTTGCGTCAGCAGGTCGGCGTGCTGGCGCATCTGGGCGACAACCCAGGGTCGGACGTGGCGCAGGCACACGCCGCAGGCCACCAGGCGCGTTTGACGACATGGACCGCGCCCAATGCGGCCGAGCAGCGCCTGGGCCAACTCGGCGCGCATAGCCTGGCCCGCGCCGCCCGCTCGGCGCGCCTGCGCAGTGTGGGCGCGGAGGGCGAGCCGCTGGCGGTGCTGGCCGAGGCCATGGCCAGCCTGGTCTTTCCGGTGCTGAGCCTGGGCGCCATGCTGCTGCACGACCGCATGCGCCAGCAAAAAGTACCGGCACTGGTGTTTTGCGGCCGCGACGGCGGCGTCTGGCAGCGCGTCTTTGCGGCGCTGTACCCGCAGGTGCCCAGCAGTGTGCTGGCCAGTTCGCGGGCGGCCCTGGTCGGCGGCAGTCCGGGCTACCGCGACTATGTGCTGGCGCATTTGCCGGCACACGCCTGGCTGGTGGACTTGTGCGGCAGCGGCGCGTCATGGGGTGCTTTTTGGCAACGCTTCGGGCTGGCGGCGCAGCCGCTGCAACTCCTGGTGGGGTATGCGCCAGCGGCGCACTACGGCGCGCCGCCCGTGCCCGTGCAAGCCCTGGCGAGCGGCCCGGCCGCAGCGCAGGGCGGCTATGTGCTGGAGGCCCTGTGCGAAGAGGCTTACCCCGGCTTGGCCGATGCGCAGTGGCTCGGCCCGGCAAATCTGCCAGGCGCGCTGGCAGGGCAGACGCCAGCACCGGCCAGTGGCTGGTGCGGCAGCGCCCGGTTGATCTACCAGGACAGCGCGCACCCGCCCACCACATCGCCGCTGGCGCAGCCGATGCAGGCGGTGCTGCAAGTGGCGCTCGAAGAGTTGCGGCTGGAGCTGGACCGCGCGCAAGACCGTTTTGCCGCCCATGACGGGCAGGCACTTTTGGCTGAACTGCTCGCTGGCTTGGCACCGCTGGCCGCGCTGGTCGAGCAGCACAGCGGCTTCATGGCGCGCAACCGGCAGATGGCCCAAAGCCTGATTTGATGTAATGCCCCTGATGACTGCGCCCGCACTCCCCACCCTGGCCGCCCTGGCCGACCTGCACGGCAGCGACAAAGGCTTTTCCGTGCTGAATGCGCACGGCTACACCCGGGTCTATGAGTCCTTGCTGCGCGGCGTGCGCGAGCAGCCGCTGCGCCTTTTGGAAATTGGCTTGCTGCACCCGGTGCTGCATGCGGCCGCGCGTGCCGAGGGCGGCGCATTTTCGAAAGCGCCTTCGCTGCAGATGTGGGCCGACTATTTGCCCCATGCGAAAATTTTTGGCCTGGACATTGAAGATTTCTCTGGCTTTGCCCATCCGCGCGTGCAGATTCTGCGTGCCGACCAGGGCGACCGCGCCTCGCTGCAGCAGGCCGCAGTGGCGGCGGGCGGCGCGTTTGACCTCATCATTGACGACGGCAGCCATGCCTCGCACCACCAGCAAATTACGCTGGGTGCGCTGCTGCCCTATTTGAACGCCGGCGGCGTGTATGTGGTGGAAGATTTGCACTACCAGCCGGCTGCGCTGGAGTGGCCGGGCCTGACCAAAACCCGCGCGCTGCTGCAAGTGCTGCAGCAGCGCCGCGAACTCAGCGGCATCCCCAGCGCACTGCTCGGCCCGGAGTTGCAGCTGCTGGAGCAACAGGTGGCCAACGTGGTGTTTTTTGACAGCCTGGACCGTGACCGCGCCAACGCGTTTGACACGCGTGACGCGCTGGCGGTGCTGAAAAAACGCTAAAGCCTGGCACCCGGCGCAGCGCAAAGCGCTATTTCAAGAACGCCTGGACCAGCTCGGCCAGAACCTGCGGCTGGTCGTGGTGCAGCATGTGGCCGGCGTCCTGAATGACGGCGGTTTGCACTTGCGGCACCTGCTTCAAGCGCTCGCGGTATTCCGTCATCGTGTATTTGCCGCCCCAGAATTGGCCGAGCGAATCGCCATCGGCCTCCACCGCCAGCACGGGGGCCGTGATGCGGGTGTAAATGTCCAGCACCTGGTCCAACTGGTAGAGGTGCGCGCTGGTGATTTTGTGCGCCGCCTCACCCAGAATTTCCCACTGCCCGGCGGCGTTTTCGCGGGCCCAATGCTGCGCCAGCCAGGCGGCTTTGTCCGCGCCCAGGCGCGGGTTGGTTTTCATGAGCCGCTGCGCCACGCTGGCGGCGTCTGGGTAACGTTTGAGTGCTGTATCGCCCCGGTGCAGGGCTTTGAGCTCGTCCATCCACTTGGCATAGCGGCCCGCTCCCTGGCTGGGCTGGGTCGCGGGCAGGCCAAAACCCTCGAGGTTGACCAGTTTGCGGATGCGCCCTGGCCGCACCCCGGCGTACAGCATGGCGACATTGCCGCCCATGCTGTGGCCCAGCAAATCCACCGGCTGGTCGGGCGAGCAGTGGTCGATCAGGGCGTCAAGGTCGGCCAGGTAGTCGGCAAACCAGAAGTTGTCGGCCCCGCCCGAGTCGGTCAGGCCAAAGCCGCGCCAGTCGGGGGCGAGCAGCAGCCGGTTTTGCAGGAAGGGCTCAGGCAGCGCATCGACCATGAACTGGAACGACGCGCCCACGTCCATCCAGCCGTGCACCATCAGCAGCTGCGGCTGGACGGGCGGCGCGGGCGTTTGCGCGCCCCAGCGCAGCACGTGGTAGCGCAAATTTCGGACGGGGACAAACGCGCTGTGGGAAGGTCTCAGGGCTTGGTACATTCGGAGAATTATGAGAGGAGCGCCGCATGGGCGTCAGTCAACTGCACGACAACTATGCCGCTTTGCACAGTGGTTTTCGCTGGCATGTGCCCAAGTATTTCAACATCGCGCAGGTCTGCTGCACGCGTTGGGCGCAGCAAACGCCTGCGGCCATGGCCATCCGCATCCACCAGCCGGGCGCGGCGCAAAGCGCCAGCCACAGCTACGCTGAGCTGCAGGCGCAGGCCAACCGCCTGTCAAACGTGCTGCGCGGTCTGGGCGTGCAGCGCGGCGACCGGGTGGCGATCGTGCTGCCGCAGCGTTTTGAGACGGCGGTGGCCTACATGGCAGTGCTGCAAATGGGCGCGGTGGCGATGCCGCTGTCGCAACTCTTTGGCCCCGAGGCGCTGGCCTACCGCCTGCAAGACAGCGGCGCTGCGGTGGCGGTGTGCGACGCGGCGGCACTGGCCAAGCTGCGGGCGATTCTGGGCGAGTGCCCGCAGTTGCGAGCCGTCTTGTGGATGGCCGCCGCGCAAGCTGAGGCCAGCCCAGTCCTTGAACGGCCCGACGTGCCCGCAGCAGGCCCGCAGCGGCCCAACACCCGGTTTTTTGAATATAAATCGACTCTAGCCAAGGCAAAGTCTGCCTTTGCCGCTATAAAAACAAAAGCAGATGAAGCGGCCGTTTTGATCTACACGAGCGGCACCACCGGCCCGCCCAAGGGCGCGCTCATACCGCACCGCGCCTTGATCGGCAACCTGCCCGGTTTTGTCTGCAGCCAGAACTGGTTTGGTTTTGACCCCACGGCCATCACAAAAGCTCCCTCCCCCGCGCCGGGGATGGCCGGGGAGGGGGCGGGCACAGCCGGGGCAACGCCCAGTCTGCCGGAGCCAAAATCGCAAAGCGTATTTTGGTCACCGGCAGACTGGGCCTGGACCGGCGGCCTGATGGACGCGCTTTTGCCCACGCTCTACTTTGGCCGCCCCATCGTCGCGTTTGCCGGCCGCTTCTCCCCGCAAACGGCGTTTGAATTGATGGCGCAGCACGGCGTGACGCACACCTTCCTGTTCCCCACCGCGCTCAAAGCCATGATGAAGGCCTGCCCCGCGCCGCGCGACCATTTCAAGCTGCAATTGCAAGCCATCATGAGCGCAGGAGAGGCGGTGGGCGACGCGGTGTTTGCCTATTGCCAGCAGCAGCTGGGCGTGACGGTCAACGAGATGTTCGGCCAGACCGAGATCAACTACATCGTCGGCAATTGCGCCATGAGCGCCGCCGGGCCGCCCCAAGGCGCGCAGGTCCCCTCGGGGGGCAGTGCAGCACGCGCAGCGGCAAGCGTGGGGGCGCTCGGCTGGCCAGCCAAGCCGGGCAGCATGGGCCGGCCCTACCCCGGCCACCGCGTGGCGGTGATCGACGAGCAGGGCAACGTGTGCCCGCCCGGCGTGCCCGGTGACGTGGCGCTGCACCGCTTTGATGTGCATGGCCAGAGTGATCCGATTTTCTTTTTGGGCTACTGGAACAACCCCGCCGCGACGCAAGCCAAATTCACCGGAAAAAATGGCACAGGCGATTGGTGCCGAACCGGCGACATGGCCACGCAGGACGCGGACGGCTACCTCTGGTACCAGGGCCGCGCCGACGATGTCTTCAAAGCGGCGGGCTACCGCATCGGCCCGAGCGAGATTGAGAACTGCCTCGTCAAACACCCGGCGGTGGCGAATGCTGCCGTGGTGCCCAAGCCCGACACCGAACGCGGCGCGGTGGTGAAGGCGTATGTCGTGCTTGCTCCTGAATATGCAGCACTGCGGGCAGAAAATACCTTGGCTACAGCCGAATTTGATGCCAATTTATGCGAAAAACTGCAATTCCACGTGCGCCAGCAGCTGGCGCCCTACGAGTACCCCAAAGAGATTGAGTTCATTGACGCGCTGCCGATGACCACGACCGGCAAGGTCATGCGGCGCGAGTTGCGGCTGGAGGAAATGCGGCGTTACCAAGCCGCGCTGGCCGCGTGACCTGGCGGCGTGAGAAACTCGCTTTTCTTTTTAGCGTTCAACTCTCCATGAAGCACATTCAACTCGGCCAAAGCGCTTTGCACGTCAGCCCCATTTGCCTGGGCACCATGACGTTTGGCGAACAAGTTTGTGAAGCCGATGCACACGCCATCCTGCACCGCTCGCTGGAGCTCGGCATCAACTTCATTGACACCGCCGAAATTTATTCGGTGCCGACCAAGGCCGAGACCTTTGGCGAGACCGAGCGCATCCTCGGCACCTGGTTTGCCAAAAACCCCGGCTTGCGCAGCCAGGTAGTGCTGGCCAGCAAAGTGGCCGGCCCCTCGCGCGGCATGCCCTGGGTGCGCGGCGAAAACGCCGGGCTGACCACGCAAGAAATCATCACCGCCTGTGACAACAGCTTGCGGCGCTTGCAAACCGATGTGATCGACCTCTACCAAATCCACTGGCCGGCGCGCCATGTGCCGGTGTTTGGCATCGCTTACTTTGACCCGGCCAAAGACAAGCCGAGCGCGCCCATCCTGGAGCAGCTCGAAGCCTTGCAACGCCTGGTCAAGGCCGGCAAGGTGCGCGAGATTGGCCTGTCGAACGAAACGCCGTACGGCGTGCACGAATTTGTGCGCCTGGCCGATGCGCACGGCCTGCCGCGCATTGCCAGCATTCAAAACCCCTACAGCCTGATCAACCGCACGTATGAGAACGCGCTCGATGAAAGCTGCTGGCGTCTGGGCGTGTCGCTGCTGGCCTATTCGCCGCTGGGTTTCGGGCTGCTCACGGGCAAATACGACGAGTCGGGGCTGGACTCGCCGGTGGTGGCCCCCAACACCGCCCAGGGCCGCATGACGCTGTTTGACTCGATGAAAAAACAGCGCTGGGGCCGCCCCGAAGCGCTGGCGGCCGCGCGCCGCTACAACGCCCTGGCGCGCCAGCACAGCCTGACGCCGACGCAACTGGCGCTGGCGTTTTGCTACACCAAATGGCAGGTCGCCAGCACGATCATCGGCGTCACCTCGCTGGCGCAACTGGACGAAGACGTGGCCGTGTGGGGCACGCCGCTGGCGCCGGAAGTGCTCAAGGCCATTGACGCGATCCGCTGGGAGATGCGGGATTTGGCGTTGTAGAACTGCTGGAGGCACCCTTTGGAATATCTCTACCCTTTATTGGCTGTTGTCGCCGCCTACCTGCTTGGCTCACTGTCTTTCGCCGTTATCGTCAGCCGCGCGCTCGGCCTGGGCGACCCGCGCGCCTACGGCAGCAAAAACCCCGGCGCGACCAACGTGCTGCGCTCGGGCAGCAAGCTGGCCGCCGGGCTGACGCTGCTGCTGGACGCCGCCAAGGGCTGGTTCCCGGTGGTCTTGGTCAAGGGTTTTGGCGCGGCGTATGGCCTGGGCGAAGGCACGGTGGCGATGGTGGGTTTTGCCGCCTTCATCGGCCATGTGTGGCCGGTATTTTTCCGCTTTCAGGGCGGCAAGGGCGTGGCCACGGCGCTGGGTGTGTTGCTGGGAATTGAGTGGATTTTGGGGCTGGCGACGGTGGCCACCTGGGTCATTACGGCCTGGTTTTTCCGCTACTCATCGCTCGCCTCACTCGTCGCGGCGGCTTTCGCGCCGGCGTATTACTTGTTCGGCGACCGCGTCGCCTGGTACATCGACAAGCCGGTGCTGCTGGCGATTTTCCTGATGGCTTTTGTGCTGGTGCTGCGGCATGGGGACAACATCAACCGCTTGCTGGCGGGCTCGGAGTCGAAGCTGGGGTTTGGCAAAAAAAGCGCCAAGTAGCCCTGAAGAATCAGGTTTTGCCGCCGGGCCGCCCCAAGGCAAAACGCAGCCCCCTCGGGGGGCAGGGAGTTACGCAAAGCGAACGACCGTGGGGGCTACATCAGTAGCGCCTTTCTAGCGTCATCTGGTCGGCCTGCTGGCGCATTTCAAAGCGCGACAAAAAACTGTTTCCGAGCAACATGAACGGCATGCCCACAGGCAGCACGACCGCATCGACCTCATACACCTCGACATCGGCAATCCGCACCGACGACAGCTTGGTCAGCCAGCCGATGGATTCGCCGTTGGCGGTGTTGGCGCGAATGCGCGGACCGTCTTTGTATTTGAGGCCGATACGGTCGGCGTCGGCCGCGCTCATGGCAATGGCGGTCGCGCCGGTATCGACCAGAAACTGCACGGCTTTGCCGTTGATGTTGCCCTGGGTCTTGAAATGGCCACCACTGCCGGCTGTCAAAATGATCTTGCGCGCCGCGCCGCCCTTGTTGCCCACGCTGGCGGGCGCGTCACCCACACGCAGCGTGTGCTGCTTGCCGCCAAATTGCAGCACCGCCTGGTCGCCGCTGGTGGAGACGACTTTCACCTCTTTGTGGCTCTCGCCAGGCGCCACCGCTTTGGGCGGCGCACCGTCGACGATCAGCAGAGCGCGGTTGCCCAGCATGCCTTGCAGGGCGACGCTCTGGGCGACGGCAAGCTTGCTCGTGAACAATAACTGCAAGGCCAAAGCCAGCACAGCCGCAGCGCAGGGCCGTCCCAAGCAAGGCGCGGCCCCCTCGGGGGGCAGTGACCCACACGCAGTGGGGGCACGTGGGGGCAATGGCTTTGCGCAGGGCCGTCCCAAGCAAGGCGCGGCCCCCTCGGTGGGCAGGGAGTTACGCGCAGCGAACGACCGTGGGGGCCACATGCTTAATCGCGGAAGTTATCGAAACTCAGCGGAAAATCGGCCACTTCCTTGCGGATCAGCGCCATCGCGGCCTGCAAGTCGTCGCGCTTGGCTCCGGTGACCCGCACCGCGTCGCCCTGAATCGCGGTGGTGACTTTGAGCTTGCTGTCTTTGACCAGCCGGGTGATTTGCTTGGCTTGCTCGCTCTCAATACCGTTGCGTACCTTGATGACGAGTTTGACCTTGTCGCCACCGATTTTTTGCACTTTGCCGACATCCAGAAAGCGTACATCGACACTGCGCTTGGTGAGCTTATTGCGCAGGATTTCTTCAATTTGCTGAAGCTGAAAATCAGCGTCGCCCGTGAGCGTGATTTCCTTGTCTTTCAGCTCGACCGCAGCGCTGGTGCCCTTGAAGTCAAAGCGGGTGGCGATTTCCTTGGCGCTGTTGTCTACCGCGTTTTTCACCTCGGTCATGTCGGCTTCGCAAACGGTGTCAAAAGAGGGCATGGCAGGTTCTTTTCGAAAAGGGGGTGCGACAATTCTCCCATGTTCATCGAGCAACAAGTCCCCCTGCAGCACTGCAACAGTTTCGGCATCATGGCCCGGGC
>JBJXED010000063.1:0-4886 GCA_046155225.1 Burkholderiaceae bacterium | reverse complement strand
GCGTTCATGCGCGGTCCGCCACGCGCTCACCCAATAGCCCCGAGGGCCGCAGCGTGAGCACCACAATCAGCACCACAAAGGCAAAAATATCGGCGTAGTGGCTGCCCAGCACGCCGCCCGTGAGCGGCCCGATGTAGCCCGCGCCGATGGACTCGATCAGTCCCAGCAAAATGCCGCCCAGCACCGCGCCGCCCAGGTTGCCAATACCGCCGAACACCGCCGCAGTGAACGCCTTGAGCCCCGGCAAAAAGCCCATGCTGTGCTGCACCGTGCCGTAGTTGGCGGCGTACATCACGCCGGCAATCGCGGCCAGCACCGCGCCGATGATGAAAGTGGCCGAGATCACCGTGTCGGGCTTGACGCCCATCAGCGCCGCCACGCGCGGGTTCTCGGCCGTAGCGCGCATGGCACGGCCCAGGCGGGTGCGGCCCACCAGCCACATCAACACCGCCAAACACACGGCGGTGAGCGCCAGAATCAAAATTTGCGTCGGCGTAATCACCGCACCCGCCAGTTCAATAGGCTCGCTCGGCAGCAGTGTGGGATACGGTTTGTAGTTGGGCTTCCAGATGATTTGCGCCAGGGTCTGCAAGAGCAGGCTGACGCCGATGGCGGTAATCAAAGGGGCCAGGCGCGGATTGTTGCGCAGCGGCCGGTACGCGACTTTTTCAATCGCAAAATTCAACGTGCCGCAAACCACGCAGGCAATCGCCGTGGCCGCCAGCAAGATCAGCCAACCCGGCGCACCGGGGGTAGCGTCCTGCATCAGGCCGATCACGCTCCAGCTGGTGAGCGCACCGACCATCAGCACATCACCATGCGCAAAGTTGATCAGGTTGATGACGCCGTACACCATGGTGTAGCCCAGGGCCATCAGTGCGTACATGCTGCCCAGCACCAGGCCGTTGATGGTTTGTTGCAGCAGGATGTCCATCAGGTGGCGGTTGTTTTTCTCAGGCGGGCAAGATGGCGTGCGGCTGGACGGGTGCGCCAAGCGCCGCGATTCTAGCCCTGCAAGGGCCGGGCCAGCCCTGTGGCTGTCCCTAGGCTGCCGCGAAATGTTGGCGCATGCCCGCTTCTAAAAATATAGCGCTACTGGCAAGTAATATATTGGCTGGCGCTCTATTTGGCGTTAGAAATGCAAAAAACCGCCTAAAAAGCAGTGCTGGAGCAACTCCGCACGCCAAAAAAAACGGCGTGCCGTTAGGGCACGCCGTTTTGCTGCAGACAGGGCGCGTCAGACCGGGGTCGGCTCCGCCGTATCGCTGGTGGCCAGCATGGCATTGCCCAGCTCGATGGGTTCGCCGTTGTTGCCGCCCGGCGTGACCTGGCTGCTGACAAAGTCAAACGCACCGCCCGCGCTGGTGGTAGCCGAGACCGGCACCGCCGAGCCAGACACCAAGGGCGCAGGAGCGGCAACCACAGGGTCGTCGTTGCCGCCACAAGCGGCCACCAGCGCGGCGGCACTGACGGCAGCCAGCAGACGCAATGGGTTTTGGGTTTTCATGGGTGTTCCTTTAAATGTGGGTCAACTTAGTCAGGAATGTTGCCAGGCAAAGGCGTGTTCAGGTACGGAAAGCCGGGAAGGAAAGTCGCCACCTGGCGCTGGTCCACACCGTCGTGTACCGTGAGCGAGGCCGAGCCGGCTGGCACGATGGCGGTGCTGTTGTTGCAGGCAGAGGTCAGGCCGATCACGCTGTTAAAGCCCAGCGTATTGCCCGTGCCGTTGGCAAAACACAGGCCGCCGAGCATGGCGACCAGGGACACGTCCACCACATCGTCTTGCGGGCGGCGGCCGTTCGGGAAGCCCGAAAAGTCACTGCCGCCAGTGGCCAGGCTACCCACAATGCCGAGGCGGTTCTGGCTGGCAAATGGCACCACGGGCGAACTGGTGTTCAGGCGGAGCATTTCGCTGGGCACAAAGGCCACCGGTGCATTGGCCACACCGACGTTGGCCGGGCGGTTGATAGTGGCAATACCGGTCAGGAAAACCGACACCAGGTCGGTGCGCGGGAAGTTGGTCGGGGCCAGACCTGCCGTGTTGTTGGTCAGCACCAGGCCAAGCAAGGCCGGCAGGGTGGGGTTTGTGACGTAGGTTAAAAAGGCCGCGCCGTCGCCAGCAGGGCGTGAGGCATTGAAGCGGTCTTTGTCGGGCAGGCCGATCACGACTTCGTTGACCAGCGGATGACCCAGGCGCGAGACCTGTGTCCAGGCACCGCCGACACGCTCGCTGGCCTGGTGGCCTGCAGATGGTGCGCCGTTGAGCAGGCGCGCCTGGCGCAGGCTGGCGGTGGTCCAGCCGCCGATGACGGGGTCGGTACCGGCACCGGTACCGGCGGTCAGGCAGTCGCGGTGCACTTCAATAGCGATGCTGGTGACGCTTTTGTCCTGGATGGAATTGGCGGCAAAGGCGTTGATGAGCGAGGGGTTGGTGATGTCGGCCAGGTTGGCGTTGACCAGGTCAAAAATCGGGCCCAGGTTGACGCCGAAGCCTTCCTGGCGCTGGCCGACAAACACACGGCCCGTGTCGCGGCCTGCAGGGCAGCCGGGAATGTTGACGTTATGGATATGCTGACCCGCGTAGGTGGCGTAAGCCGCCGAATTGCCCAGGGTTTTCTCGCCGATATAGTCCACCGGTTTTTCAAACGTGGCCGAGCCGCCCGAGGTTTTGACCACTGGCTGCACGGTGCCGGTGCGGCGGTTGCCGCGCACCACATTCACGCTGTAGGTTTCGTTCAAGTTGAGCGCCGTCGAGCTTAGGCCAGAAACCGCGCCCGACTGGATCAGCGGGATAGCGACATTGACGGTGTTGCCCGCCGGGCCAATCGGCAGCGTGGTGCTGCGCAAGGCGTTGGCAAAGCGAAACTGGAAAGTGATGTCTTCTGCGGCATTGCCGTTGTTGTCGATATGGATCTCATACAAGGCGTTCGGGTCAAGCGAGAAGTAGTTGGGGCCGCCGTACGGATCTTGCAGCGGCAAATAGTTGGCGATCAGGGTGATGTAGTCGCTGCGGTTGGCTTCGTAGCTGCGAAACATGTAAAAGTCGGTGCCGTCAACTTTGGGCTGCGTGGTGATGAAGGGGGCTTCGCGGTGGCTGGATGCCAGGCTGAAACCAGCGGCGCAAACGGCGGATACGGCAAGCAATGCCGCTTTGAATTTAACTCGCATGGGAATCTCCGGTGGTTGAAGGTCTGTAGGGGCTAAGCACCCACGTCTTACGCCGAAGAGTTGGATTCAGATTTGCACCGGCTATACAAAACAACGCGTAGGGTTATTTCAAATCCTTCGCACTGCCAGGCGCGTATTGCGGGGCGGCTTCGTTGGCCGGGGGCATGCCGCGCTGATTGCGCTGGCGCAGTTCGCGCAATTTTTCACCGATCTTTATTTCCAGGCCGCGCGCCACCGGGCGGTAGAACTGCGGCGCGGGCAGACCCTGGGGAAAGTAGGTTTCACCTGCCGCGAAACCGCCCTCTTCGTCGTGCGCGTAGCGGTAGTTTTTGCCGTAGTCCAGCGACTTCATCAGTTGCGTCGGCGCATTGCGCAAATGCAGCGGCACCGGCAGCGTGCCACCCTTTTTCACCAGCGCCACGGCCTCTTTGTAGGCGCGGTACACCGCGTTGGATTTGGGTGCCACAGCCAAATAGACCACGCATTCGGCCAGTGCCAGTTCGCCCTCAGGCGAGCCCAGCCGCTCATACACTTCGGCGGCGTCGAGTGCCACCCGCAGCGCGCGCGGGTCGGCCAGGCCAATGTCTTCGCTGGCCATGCGCACCAGGCGGCGCGCCATGTACAGCGGCTCAGCGCCGCCATCGAGCATGCGCACCAGCCAGTAGAGCGCGGCGTCGGGGTCGGAGCCGCGCACCGATTTGTGCAGCGCGCTGATGGTGTCGTAGAACTGCTCGCCGCCCTTGTCATAGCGGCGCATGCGCTCGCCCATGACTTGCATGACCCAGGCGTCGGTGATGCGCGCCAGCTTTTGTGTGCGGGCCGCGACTTCGAGCGTCTCCAGCGTATTGAGCAGGCGGCGGGCGTCGCCGTCGGCATAGGCGATCAAACGCTCAATTGCTTCTTTTTCTATAGCGTTGCAGGCAATATGTACAAGGGCATGGGTCAGTATTTGCTCTAAATCAGCGTTTGACAAGGGCTGCAGCACATACACCGCCGCCCTGGACAGCAAGGCCGAGTTGACTTCAAACGACGGGTTCTCGGTGGTGGCCCCGACAAAGGTGAACAGGCCGCTTTCGACATGCGGCAAAAACGCGTCTTGCTGGCTTTTGCTGAAGCGGTGCACCTCGTCCACAAACACCAGGGTGCGCTGGCCTGGCGCGGCCTGGGCGCGCAGGGTCGCCTCGCGGATGTCTTTGACACCGCCCAGCACCGCGCTGATCGGAATGAACAGCGCGTCAAACGCCTGCGCCATGAGCCGCGCAATCGTGGTTTTGCCGGTGCCCGGCGGCCCCCACAAAATGCAGCTGTGCGGCTGGCCGGATTCAAACGCCACCAGCAGCGGCATGCCCGGCCCCAGCAGATGTTGCTGGCCCACGACCTCGCCCAGGGTTTGCGGGCGCAGGCGCTCGGCCAGTGGAATGTGGGCGAGATTGGGTTTGGCAGCGGGCATGGTGTCAGCATAATTGACACAGCCTGATTGCAACCCCTTGCCATTCACAACGCACATGGACATCCGCTTTGACGATTTGCGCAGCCCAGCCATCACCAAGTGCGCGGCTACCAGCGGCTTAGCCTGGAGACCGGCTCCGCCGCCGCTTTTGCCCCCGCGCGGCAGCTCTACAGCCGCTACGGCTTTACCGAATGCGGCCCGTTTGCCGGCTATGTGCTGGACCCCTACAGCGTCTTCATGACTAAAGAACTATGAACATAGGCATCAA
>JBJXED010000062.1:0-6816 GCA_046155225.1 Burkholderiaceae bacterium | reverse complement strand
GTGATCGGCACCACCCGTTCGCGTACGTCCAACGGCCTGCAGTACATCTTGCCCAGCAACCTGGGTGGTTTCTACGGTGAAGCCATGTATGCGTTTGGCGAACAACCTGATAACGCCGGTGCACCTGCTGGCTCTTTTGAAGACAACGGCAACTACTACGGCGGCCGCATTGGCTTTAAATCGGGTCCTCTGGACATCGCCATTTCGGCGGGTCTGACGGAAGTCAATGTCAACGTGCCCGCAGGATCGATCCTGAGCGACGACCGCAGCGTGGTCAACGCCGGCATTACCTATGACTTTGGTGTCATCAAGCTGTTTGGCTTGTATTCCAAGCAAACGCGTGACAACTTTTCTTGGACTGGTTTGAACTTGGGTGGCGGTGTCAGCTCAGCCGCTGGCGGTGACGCGGAAGCCGACGCCTACTCCATCGGTCTCACAGTACCTTTTGGTCCTGGCACTTTCAAAGCGGGCTACAGCTCGCTCGAACTGAAGAACGGCAATGGCCCAGGCAGCACGCCTTCGGCTGACAAGTTCGCCATCGGCTACCAGTACGACTTGTCCAAGCGTACCGCGCTGTATGTGACGTATGCCAGCTTGAAAAACAAAGATGCCGGCGCAGGCGCAAATGCAACGGGTGGCCTGACCGCCGGCGCATCGCGTCAGCGTGGTTTGGCGGGCACTGCGGTTACCAGCCCCACATCGACGTCCACCGCATTCGACATCGGTATTCGCCACAACTTCTGATCTGCCAAGGCGCTTGCCGCCTTGCGCTCTTCAACTCAAAACCGCCCGGTCAAAAGCCGGGCGGTTTTTTTTGTTGCCCCGAAGTGCGGAGCGAAGCCTGCAAACGGTATATCACGTTGATTCACGCCCTAAAGTTGCACCAATGCAACACGCCAAGCACATTCCGCAGCATTTAGGGTCAAACAGACTGTTGGAAAACTATGGATTGGGGTGAAATATCTCTACTTCCTCAATCGGAGGTTGGTCTGTCAGCCGGAAAGCCATGTGTGATGCAGGTAACCCACCAGCAAAATTCAAGCCACCGACCCGGAACCCATAATTAACTTTGGAGATACCCGTAATGAAAAAAACCCTCGTCGCACTCGCTGCCTTGGCCGCTGTGGGCACCGTTTCTGCACAATCGTCCGTGACCGTTTACGGTGTTCTGGATGTTGGCTATTCCAATTATGAAAATGATGCCTTGGTGGGTAAGGTCAAGCAAGCAGGCTTGTCTTCCTCCAACACCATCACCAGCCGTTTGGGCTTCCGCGGCATAGAAGACATTGGCGGCGGCATCAAGGCCAAATTCAATCTTGAGCTGGGCATCAACATTGATGACGGCTCCAACCAGATCGGTACCAACACGGGCAATATCCAATCTGCCGCAGCCAATCCAGCCGCTGGCGGCTTGGTGTTTGGCCGCTTGTCTTATGTGGCTATTGAAGGCAAATTTGGTGAGATTCGCCTCGGCCGCGACATTCACCCTGGCTATTACAACTATGTGGTGTTTGATCCGTTTGGTGCCGTCGGTGCTGCCGCCAGCTTGCCTTCGGTTCAAAAAATTGATGCGTTTGTTGGTACCGGTACCCAAGTGCGTTTCTCCAACGGCATCGGCTATTTCCTGCCCTCCGGCCTCGGCGGCATTTATGGCCAAGTCATGTACGCACCCAGTGAAGTTGCAGAACCTACTGGTGTGCCAGCTTTGGGCGTAAACAATAAAGACGACGGCGAGGCTTTTGGCTTCCGCATTGGTTACCGCACCGGTCCGTTTGATATCGCTCTGGGCTATGCAAATGTCACTTCTACAGTGGTAGGTCCTGTGCAAGCAGGTGCTGGTGTTGCGGCGGCTCTCGGTGCAGGCAATGACCGTGAAACCCTCAACATTGCCGGCAGCTATGACTTCGGTGTCGTCAAGTTATTTGCGCAATATGCGGATTTGCAAGTCGACAGTTTCCGCAACAGCAACCAGTCGGTGACCAACAAGTCTTATTTGCTCGGCGTGCATGTGCCGTTTGGCCCACAGCACCTGTTCAAGGCCAGCATTGCTGCCTCGGAGAGCAGCGGCCAGAACAGCGAAGAAACCACCAAGTTCGGCATTGGCTATGAGTTACGTCTGTCCAAGCGCACGGCCTTGTATGCCAATTACGCTCAAGTCGCCAACAAAAACGGTGGCCGCATCGGTGTCGGCGTTTTGTCGACCAATTCGGGTGCCTACCAGTCCAGCCAGTTTGCTTCGGGTTTTGCACAGCCTAACGGCGGCGTCGGTGCAGGCGGTGGTGCTGTGGCGGCCGGCGGTGATTCCCGCGGCTTCGACCTGGGTATTCGCCACACGTTCTGATCCTGCGCTGGCCTAGCGCCAGCCTTGCCGCTGAGAGGTCATCGCCAAACAGCTGTAAGCATTTCAAAAGCCGCCAGACCAAAGTTTGGCGGCTTTTTTGTTTTCGGCATGTCACTCGGCTGAATTAAAGTTGCCTAACTGGTTTTGTCTTTACCGCTTGATGAGCCGCATTGCGCACCACACCTCATGACACAGCCTCGGAATTTTTTTGCCCGCCGCAGTAAACCGTTTTTATGGGCCGCCCTGTTTTGCTTGGCTTTGGGGGGGTGTGCCAGCACCACGCCTTCGGTTGATTCAAAAACGCTCCCATCAGCCGCACAAACTGAGCCAGAAGACGATTCGCCCAGCACAGGCGGTGGGTTTGCAGGCTATGCGCCCGAGGTGTCGGGTACCGCTTGGGCTTTGCAGTCGGGCCGCGCGGCTTTGCGGCAGGCCCAGGCCAATTTGGCTGCATCTGATTTGTTGTGGGAGCTCTTTCGCTCACCCAGCAAACCGCTGACCAAATACGAATATGTTCGCCTCGACGGGCGGGATGCGGTGCAGGCTCAGGCGCAAGCTTCGGCGGGCTTGTTGCGGCAACGTTTTCGCGTCGAGCCGCCTGAACTCGGGCGTTTGCGCTTTTCCTGGAAGGTGCCGCAAACCATTGAAGGCGCGGTAGTCGGCTCTGCCGACAACGACGATGCGCCAGTGCGTGTGGTGATGGCATTTGATGGCGACCGCAGCAAGCTTTCCAGCAGAACCGCGCTGATTTCCGAGCTCAGCAGATTGCTCGTAGGTGAGGAACTGCCCTATGCCACATTGGCTTATGTATGGACCAACAAGGACAGGCCGGGCCAGGTGGTCAACAGCTACCGTACTGACCGCGTACGCTCCATCGTGCTCGAGTCGGGCGAGCAGCGGCTCAATCAGTGGCTGGAGTATGAGCGAGATATCCGTGCCGACTTCATCAAAGCCTTTGGCGAACCGCCCGGAGCCTTGATCAGCATTGCCATAGGCACGGACTATGACGGCACCCAAATGCCCATACGCGCCTGGTACGGGCCGCTGCAAGTGCTGGCGCCAGCGCCTTAAATGTCGGCGGTTGCAGGCCACTGCTGTCCTGAGGCTGGGACGCTATGACATCGCTTGTCGCTTCATAATATTGCATGAACGCCACAAGCCACTCGTCTACTAGCCAACTTCAAGCACTCAAAGCATTCACCACGGTGGTGGCCGATACCGGCGACTTCATGGAGCTGGCGCAGTACCAGCCGCAAGATGCCACCACCAACCCGTCGCTGATTTTGAAAGCGGTGCAAAAGCATCAATACCGACCGCTGCTGGAGCGGACTGCCCGCGAATTTAATAGCCGCCCGCTAGACGAGCAAATCGACCGCTTGCTGGTGCAGTTTGGCTGCGAGATTCTGTCGCTCATACCGGGCCGCGTCTCGACCGAGGTGGATGCACGGCTGAGTTTTGATACCCAGGCGACCTTAGTGCGGGCTGAGCGCTTGATCGAGCTGTACCAAGCGCAGGGCATTCCTACTCAGCGGGTGCTGATCAAAATCGCGGCCACATGGGAAGGCATTGCCGCTGCCGCCCAATTGGAACGCAAGGGGATACACACCAACCTCACCTTGCTGTTCTCGTTTTGCCAGGCGGTGGTGTGTGCACAGGCCAAGGTGCGTTTGATCTCGCCCTTTGTCGGCCGGATTTATGACTGGGCCAAAAAGAATGCAGGCAGTGGCTGGGACGAGGCTGCCTGTGCCGGGCCGAACGATCCTGGCGTGCGCTCTGTCACGCAGATATTCAACTACTACAAACGCTACGGTGTGGCCACGCAAATCATGGGTGCCAGTTTTCGCAACCTGGGACAAATACGCGCATTGGCCGGTTGTGATTTGCTGACCATCAGCCCCGAGTTGTTGGCCCAATTGGCGGGGAGTTCTGCGCCATTGCCTCTCGCCTTAGACGCAGCGGCGGCGCAAAGCCTGGACTTGCCCGCCGCGCAATACGACGAAGCCACGTTTCGTTTGGCACTGAATCAGGACGCGATGGCCACAGAAAAACTGGCCGAGGGCATTCGTGCTTTTGTGCAGGACGCGCAAAAGCTGGAACAACTGATGCTGGCGGCATGAGCGCAGCGGGCACTGCGACAGGGTTTGCGCCGGCAATGCCTGCGGCCCACTGGACCAGTGGCCTGACGCCTTGTGATCAAACCCCTGCTTGGGCCATGTTGCAAGCCCATCATCAACATTGGGCCCCAACATTTGACCTGCGCACCGCGTTTACCCACGACGCCCAGCGATTTTCTCGGTTCAGCCTGCAGGCACCGCATGTGTTTGCCGACTGGTCCAAAAGCCTGCAGGACAACAAAGCCAGCGGCTTGCTGCTGGATTTGGCCATCCAGTGCGGATTGCAGGCACACCGCGACGCGATGTTTGCCGGGGAACGCATAAACCGCAGCGAGCAGCGCGCGGCGATGCATTTTTTGCTGCGCCACCCCGCAGAGGGCGGCGCCTGCGCAGTGCCGGCAGGGTTAAGGTCTGAATTGACCAACGTCCACCGCACATTGGATGCCATGCTGGCGTATGCCCACGCCGTGCGCGAAAACGCCGCCATCACCGATGTGGTGCATATTGGCATCGGCGGCTCAGACCTTGGCCCGCAAATGGCCGTCCAGGCGCTGCACGAATTCGCCCACACAGGCAAGCGCATTCACTTTGTCTCCAATGTCGATGGCCATGAACTGGCGGCCGTGCTGGCGCAGGTACAGGCTGGAAATACGCTGTTTTTGATTGCGTCCAAAACCTTCACCACGGTCGAGACCATGACCAACGCACGCTCCGCGCTGGCCTGGTTTGCGGCGCAGGGCGGCAGTGATGTGGCCTTTCACTTTTGCGCGCTGACGAACCACCCGCAAGCCGCGCAGGCACTGGGCATCCATACGTGCTTTGGTTTTTGGGATTGGGTGGGCGGGCGTTATTCACTCTGGTCGGCCATCGGTTTGCCGCTGGCGATAGCCATTGGGCCGGACGGTTTTCGCCAGTTGCTGGCGGGTGCGCACGCCATGGACCAGCATTTTTGCCATGCTCCGCTGGCCCAAAACCTGCCCGTTCAACTGGGCCTTCTGGACGTGTGGTACCGCAACTTCTGGGGCTTTACCAGCCGCAATATTGCGCCCTACCACAGCGCCCTGCGCCGCCTGGCGGCCTATTTGCAGCAACTTGAGATGGAGAGCAACGGCAAGCGCTATGGCGCAGCGGGCAGGGTGTTGCCCTACGCCACTGCCCCGGTATTGTGGGGTGAACCTGGCACCAACGGCCAGCATGCGTATTTCCAGATGCTGCACCAAGGCTCGGACGTGGTGCCGGTGGAGTTTCTGGTCGTGAAGAACAGCGCCAGCACAACGCAGGCGCTGCGCTTGCCGGGACACGAGGAGCACCACCAACGCCTGCTCGCCAATGCGCTTGCGCAGGCACAGGCGCTGATGCTCGGCCAACAGGTGGGCACAGGCCAGCAGGCGCTGGACGGCCAGCATTTCCCCGGCAACCGGCCCAGCATCTTCCTGGTACTGGACGCACTGACGCCGGCCAGCCTGGGCGCACTGCTGGCATTGCATGAACACCGCGTCTTCACCAGCGGTTCGATTTGGGGCATCAACAGTTTTGACCAGTCGGGCGTGGAGCTGGGCAAGCAATTGGCCAGTCATATTGAGTCATGTATGGACAGCCGGGACTTATCGGGCGTGGATGCGTCCACCGCAGGGCTGCTCGCGCAACTGGGCTACGGGCTGCCGAAAGGTGGCTTGCCATGATGCACCGCAGCGCCCTGGTGTTGTTCTCCGGTGGGCAGGACAGCACCACCTGTTTGGCGCTGGCACTCGCCCAGTATGAGCACGTCGAGACGATTGCCTTTGACTACCGGCAGCGGCACATTGTGGAGCTTGAATCGCGCCTCAATGTCCTGCGCGAGCTCAAGGCGCAGTTCCCGCACTGGGCCTCTAAATTGGGCCAGGACCATGTGCTTGATCTGGGCGTGCTGGGCCAGGTCAGTGAGACATCGCTCACCCGCAGCACCGCTTTCAAGATGGAAAGCTCGGGCCTGCCGAATACCTTTGTGCCAGGCCGCAACCTGCTTTTTCTGACGCTGGCCGCTGCGCTGGCCTACCGCCGCGACTTGCAGGTGCTGGTCACTGGCGTGTGCGAGACCGACTTTTCGGGCTACCCCGACTGCCGCGACGACACCATGAAGGCCATGCAGCTGGCGCTGTCGCTCGGCATGGACCGGCGCATTTTGATTGAAACCCCGCTCATGTGGATTGACAAAACCGCCACCTGGCAGCGGGCTTTTGACTTGGGCGGCCAAGCCTTGGTGGACTTGATTGTGGAGCACACCCACACCTGCTACCTGGGCGAACGTCGCCAGCGCCACGCCTGGGGCTGGGGCTGCGGCCAGTGCCCGGCTTGCGAGCTACGGGCCCGGGGTTGGGCCCG
>JBJXED010000061.1:0-8455 GCA_046155225.1 Burkholderiaceae bacterium | reverse complement strand
GCGTGCTGAGGCAGTGCAACAAAAATACATCCAGAAAACGCAGTGTGGCGGCGTCAATGCCAATCGGGATAAAGGGGTTCAGGTCCATCAGCCGGACCTCGACATACTCGACGCCGCGCTCGCGCAGGGCGTGCAGTGGCCGCTCGCCGGGGAAGATCACGCGCTTGGGCCGGATGGTGCCGTAGAACTCGTTTTCAATTTGCAGCAGGCTGGCGGCAAGCTGGTTGTAGTCGCCGCCAGGGTTGCGGATGCCCACCGCCTCATACGGCGGATACGGCCTTGTCAGCGCGTCTTGCAGCGAGGCAGCGTAGCCCTCCAGGTGGTTGTAGCTGACCGCGATACTGGCCTGCGCGTCGCTCTGGTAGCCCAGGCGGCCCATGCGCAGCGAGGTGCCATGCGGCATGTGCAGGGTGTGCTTGTTGCCATCGCCCAGCGGCTGCAATTCATGCACATTGCCCGCGACAAAACTTGAGCACACGGCGGGTGAAGCGCCAAAGAGGTACAGCAGCAAGAACGCGTGGCGGCGGAAGTTGCGGATCAGCGCGAAGTAGTCGGCACTCGAGAGGCCCGGCATCGACCAGTTGTAGTGAATACCCGAGATGGTTTGCATGCGCCGCCCATAGCGGTGGCCCAGGCCCATGCGGTAGACGCTCTTGGCACGGCCTACGTTGGACGAGCCGTAGCGGCCCAGCGGTATGGTCTCATCAGTGGGCAACAGGCAGGGCATGCTGGAGACCCACAGCATTTCGTCGCCCATGGCGCCCAGCACGCTGTAGACATGCTGGTGGATGTGGGTGAGCTCCTGCAGGCAAGACTCAACCCCGCTGTGTACGCCGGTGATGAGTTCGGGCTGCGACTCGCTGAAGTCGGTGGTGATGTGCGGGTGTGTGAGGGCCGAACCCAGCGCCAGCGGGTGCGGCGTGAGTGCCAGCGAACCATCGGCCAGCGCGCGCAAGCTTTCTTTCTCCAGCCCGCGCCGGATGCCAAGCAGGGCTGCTGCAGGCAGGTTGCGCACAGGCAAGGCGGGCGCGTCCAGGCGCTGACCATTGTTCATCTCCAGACTCCTTGACCCGTTTTTTTGCTTGGGCTACGAAATTAACACAGGTGGACAAGTCTTGCCTGTAGTGAAAGCATGGGCTTGTGTGCTATGGCGCAGCCCGGCATGCGCCGTTTGCGGCATGATGCGAGTAACTGTCTTCATTAGGAGATGCCATGCACCACGCCCGCCACCCGCGCCGCGCCGTCTTGATGGGCCTGCTGGCCTCTTTTGCGCTGCTGTGTGTCGCAGCGCCAGTGGCGCAAGCCCAGTCACCCGCCGCTGAACTCTCGCGCAGCGACGAGAAAAATATCCGGGCGGTGGTGCAGTCCCAACTCGACGCGTTTGCCGCCGACGACAGTAAAAAAGCCTTTTCATTCGCCACCCCCGGTATTCAAAAAGTTATGGTCAATGCCGAGCGTTTCATGGCCTTGGTGCAGGCGTCGTACCCGATGGTGTACCGGCCCGCCGCCGTGGCTTTCTTGAAGCCTGAGCAGTCGGCCGGTGAAGTGGTGCAGCGCGTGCAACTCACCGACGCGCGCGGTACGCCTTGGCTGGCGCTCTACAGCATGGAGCAGCAAAAAGACAAGTCCTGGCGCATCGGCGGCTGCGTGGTGGTGCCTGAGACACGGCAATCGGCATAGCCCGGCTGCGCCCAGCGCACGCGCGGGACGGGGTTCAGTAGCTGCCCATGTAGTCTTTTTTACCCAGCTCGACGCCGTTGTGCCGCAGGATGGCGTAGGCGGTGGTGATGTGAAATAAGAACTGCGGCAGGCCGTAGTGCACCAGGTAGTTCGCGCCGACAAAATGCCGCTCGCGCGGCGTGCCGGCCTGGATCACGATGGCGCGCTCAGCCGCTGCGTCCATCTGACCGGGCTCTACCGAAGCAACAAAGGCCAGGGTCTTGGCGATCAAGGCTTGGCAGTCTTCAAAGGTTTGCGGCTTGTCCTCATACACCGGCACGGGCAGCCCCGCCAGGCGGGCACTGATGCCTTTGGCAAAGTCGCAGGCCACCTCAACCTGACGCGACAGGCTCAGCATGTCCGGGAACAGCCGCGCTTGCAGCAGCGCGGCAGGCTCGATTTTTTTGGCCTCAGCATGCTGCTGCGCCTTGGTCAGGACGCTGCTGAGACTGCCCAGCATTTGAGTGATGAGCGGTACCGACGCGGTGTACATGGAAAAATTCATGGGAAGTCCTTGCTGCAAAAATCAAACAATGGATGCGCTTGCACCCAGCCGCTGCGCAGTCTAGTCGCTGCGGCATTTTTCTGCTGGTCGCGCAGGCTCAGCCAGTAGCCCGCCGATGCCGTTAGGCGCCGGGCTGCTGCGTTCACGCGGTGGCAGGCTTGCGAATTCTTTTGACGCCCAGCACCACGGCCAGCACCAGCGCACCCGCCAAAATGCCGATCAAGCCGTCGGCCAGCGTCGGCAATACCGCCGCGGCCCAGCCGCCAACTGCGTTGGCCGCCCCTTCAATCGCATGGTGCAGCGGTGCAATGCCGTGCGTCAAAATGCCGCCGCCGACCAAGAACATCGCGGCGGTGCCGACCACCGACAGCGTCTTCATCAGCCACGGCGCGACCACCAAAATCCCGCGCCCCAGCGCCCGCAGCCCGCTGGCACGCTCGCCCTCGCGCTGGGTCAGGTACAGGCCCAGGTCGTCGAGTTTCACGATCCCGGCGACCAGGCCGTAGACCCCCACCGTCATAACGATGGCAATCCCCGCGAGCACGCTGAATTTGGTTAAAAACGGGCTGGCCGCGACGGTGCCCAGCGTGATCACAATGATCTCGGCCGACAAAATAAAGTCGGTGCGGATGGCACCGCCGATTTTTTCTTTCTCCACCGCCACCAAATCCACCGCCGGGTTGGCCAGGGCGGTCAGCAGCGCCTCATGGCGGGCCGCGTCTTCCTGCGCGCTGTGCATGAACTTGTGGGCCAGTTTTTCAAAGCCTTCAAAACACAAATACGCCCCGCCGGCCATGAGCAGCGGCGTCACCGCCCACGGGGCTACGGCGCTAATCAGCAAGGCTGCCGGCACCAAAATCAGCTTGTTGCGAAACGACCCCTTGGCCACCGCCCACACCACCGGCAGCTCGCGCTCGGCCTTGACGCCCGAGACCTGCTGGGCATTGAGCGCCAAGTCATCTCCGAGCACACCCGCAGTTTTTTTGGCGGCTACTTTGGTCAAAATTGCCACGTCGTCGAGCACGCTGGCGATGTCGTCTATCAGGGCGAACAGGCTGGAAGCCATGGCAACTCCTTGGGTGCAAAAATGGGCAAAACGGGCGCTCTGGAACGCGCCCCGCAGTGTATCGGCTGCCGGGCGCGCCCTGCACCGGGCCTGCACCACACCGACGGCATTGAGCGTGCGTTTGCAAGCCCATTCGCCGGCGGTTTAATAATGCGTTCAACCCATTTTTTGATGCAAAGGAATCTTTATGAGCCGAGACACCAGCCCCGAATTGCTGCGCCTGAAAAACGCGCTGATCGACAGCATGACCAACTACATGCAGTTTGGCGGCGCCGACGGCGAGGATGACCCCGAATTCGATGCCGACTTTGACGCCGGCTATGTGCAGGAAGACATCGACCAGTGCGCCGTGATTCTGGACACCTACTTTGACGCCGTGGCCAACGCGCCCGAGGACGAGCGCGAGGAAGCCATCATGGAGGCGGTGAAGACGGCTGTACTGGAGCTCAACGCGCTGAACGAGCAAAGCGACGGCGGCCTGATTGAAACCGACCAGCGCGAGCAACTGTGCGACCTGATTATCCTGGCCGCGAGTGAGGCGGGGCTGGAAACCGGCGGGCAGGACATCACGGAAGAATGGCGTGAGTGGTAATTGCCGGGGTTTGGCGTGACGTCTGAACGCCCTTGAATTGCTATATAAAAAATAGCGGTACCGGCAATAAACACCTTGGCTACAACACGTTTTTATCTAAAAAAACATGTTTGGGCATCAAAAAAGGCCTCTGCCAGCCGCTGGCTCCGGCTCACCCGCCATCAGCGGCAACTCACAAACCGCCGCATCGCCCACCGCCAGATCGCCCCCCACCAACACCCGTGCCGTCACCCCGCCGTGGCCGCGCATGGCGTTGTAGCCGCCCCGGCCCAGCAACTCTTCCATGCGCGAGCAGGGCTCGCACGGGCCGGTGATTTCGAGTTGCACCGCTGCGCCTAGCTTCAGGATCAGCGGCTGGTCTTTGAACAGGCTGCGCGCAGCCAGCAGGTTCAGGCCCGAGATCACCAGGTTGCGACGCAAGAGCCCCCCGAACACCCCTGCATCCAGCGGCTGCGCATGCCGCTCGCCCCAGCCTGACAGCGCCGCCACCACCGGCAGGTGCTCGGCCTGGATCAGCGTGACCTGGCGTTTGCTCACGCCCGCCTGGGCGCTGGCCGAACGCCGGTCGCCCTGCAAACCCCAGCCCGCCAGCGCATGGGCTTGCAGCGCCGCTTGCACCGGCACCCGGCGCGCGGGCCGCAGGTACATCGCTTCAATGCGCCCGGCGCGCGCAAACTGGCGCATCAGCTCACGCAGCCCTGCAGCCGACCCTGCACTGCGCCAGGCGCTCATGGCGGCGGCGCGGGCAAATCACACCCGCGCAAGGCTTCGATCTCGGCCAGCATGCGCGCCAGCAACTCGGCCACCAGCGCCTGGCCTTTTTCGGCCGTGGCACGCGTGGCATCGCCATAAACGCCACTGGGCGAATAGACGCCGCTGCCATGCGGGTCGCGGCTGAGGCCGCCGGGGCCGCGCTCGAGCTGGCCGTCCTGCACCGCGAGCGCCATGTTCACCACGCCCGGCGCAATATGCAGCATGACCGAGGTTTCCACCACATCGGCATGTGAGCCCGCGCTTTGCTCGGCGGCAATAGCGGCCTTGACCGGGCCGGCCAGCGTCAAATCGGTGTAGTGCAGCAGCACGCCCTGCGCTGCCAGCAGCGCAGCCGCCGCCTGCAAAGGCCGATTGGTGGAGACGCCGATATTCACCACATAAAAACGCCGCGCGCCGTGCCGCGCCAGGCTCTGGCAAATGCCCAGCAGCAGATCGCGCGCGGTGTCAAAACTGAGCGAAACCGAGCCGGGGTACTCGGTGAATGCGGGAAAGTAGTGGTAGGCCAGGGTGGGAACAGCCAACACGTATGCGTGTTTTAAGATTTGCGCGGCGTAGTACTCAGCCTGCAGCCAGTCGGTATTCAGCGGCAGGTGCGGGCCGTGTTCTTTGGTCGCCGCGCCCAGGGGAATCAGCACCACTTGTTCAGCAGTTAAATGCGCCTGCGCTTCTGACCAGGTAAGGCGGCACAGCTCGGTGCCTGCAGCGTTTGGCATGGCGTGGCTTGGTGTAGCTGGAATTTAGGCCGCTTGGCGCTGACTGTTTGGCTTTGGCCGTTACTTGTCCGCCGCCGCCCACTCCTGCATTTTCTTGATATCCAAATGTTGCATAAACCCCTGCATGGCGGGTGCCACACGCGGGTCGGAGAACAGCACCTGGCCCGCGACACGGCCCAGCACCTCAAAGCTGGAAGTGAAGGCGCTTCTGCCGTCGTATTTGAGCGACTGCTGGGACTCGTTGCGGCACGACTCGAACAGCAAGCGCTCCAGCATTTGCGCCATGCCTTTGTCCAGCGCCAGGCGCTGCTCGGCAGAGACGGACGCAATCGACTCGATCTCCGGGTGCAGTGCCGCCGCCGAGAACAGCCATTTGGCCAAAAACCGCTTGTCCGCAGGGGTGGTGGACCTGACCAGGCACTTGGCCAGATCGTCGCTGAACGGGCTGGCCAGGGCGGGCGCGCTGACCGCCGCGAGGCAACACAACAGCGCAGAAATCAAAAATTTTTGGGCAAGGTGGTTCATGGTTTAGGGGGAAAGGTGGCGCTGCTCATGGGGCTTCCTCAGCTGAAGTTAAACGTGCAATGGTTTGCTGCTCAACATGGCGCAATTGTGCCGCGCTGACGACAGCAGGCGCAAGCTCGGCCAGCGGCAGCAGCACAAAAGCGCGCTGCCACATGCGCGGGTGCGGGACGGTGAGCGCGGGGCTGTCGATGCGGGCGCTGCCATACAAAAGCAAATCCAGATCGAGGGTGCGCGGGGCATTGCGGTAGGAGCGCTCGCGGCCTGCGCAATGTTCCAAATTTTGCAGGTGGGTCAGCAAGTCGGGGGCGCACAAGGCGGTGGTGACTTGGACCACGGCATTGATGTACTCAGGGCCGGTGGCGTCCAAGGGGGCGCTGCGGTAGAGCGATGAGCTTTGGGTGATTTGGGTAGCGGGCAGCTGGTGAATGCGGGCCATGGCGTTGCGCACCGCTTGTGCAGGGTCACCCAGGTTGGCCCCGAGGGCGATGTAGGCGGTGACGGCGTTCACTGGCCTGAATTCGGCTCTGACCCCAATGGCCTTGCAGGATCGGCCGCATTGGCACCCCCAGTGCGGCGGCGACGACGGCGGCGTTTGGGGGCGGCCCCTGGGGTGCTGGCGTCGTCGCCATCCGCATCAGCGCTCTGCAAAGCCTCGCTGCCCTGAGGCATGCCTTGCGCTGGCAGTGACGCGGGCACGGGCAAGCCACTGGCAGCCTGCGGCGGCGCTGGCGCGCGCACGCGCCGGGGCGCACGCGGCTCGGTGCGCACCTGGGCCAGCAGGTCTTCGCGCACGGCGTCACTGGCCACGCTGAATTCTTGCCACCAGTCAGCCAGCACGACATCGACCTCACCGGCGTCGGCGCGCAACCGCATAAAGTCAAAACCGGCGCGAAAGCGCGGCTGCTCGACCAGGCTGAACGGCGTGCTGCCGACGCGCTTGTCAAAGCGTGGTTGCATCATCCAGATCTCGCGCATGTCGGCACCGAGCTTGCCGCGGCCCGACACGTCACCAATGCGGGCGTTGAAAACGTCGTCAACAGCGTCTTGTAATGCTGGGAATGGTGCCTGGCGTTGGCCCCTGCCTTGTCCTTGATGGACGGGCCCGCCGTTGATGCGCTCGGCCCAACCATCCCGCACATCAGCCCACAGCACGCAGGCCAGCAAGAAACTGGGCACCACCGGTTTGCCCTCGCCCACCCGGCGGTCGGTGTCCTGCAGCGCAGCGCGCACAAAGGGCTGCTCGGCGCGCTCGACCACCACGTCAAGCAGCGGGTAGATGCCGCGGGCCAGGCCCAGCAATTTGAGCTGCTCGATGGTGGCCAGCGAATGGCCGGTTTGCAGCAGTTTGAGCATCTCGTCAAACAAGCGGCTCTGCGGCACATCGGCCAACAGCGCCTTCATCTCGACCAGCGGGGCGGCGGTTTTGGCGTCAAGCTTGAAGCCCAGACCGTTCAATTTGGCGGCAAAACGCGCCGCGCGGATGATGCGCACCGGGTCTTCGCGGTAGCGGGTGGCCGGGTCGCCGATCATGCGCAGCAGGCGTTTTTTGGCGTCCTTGATACCGCCGTGGTAGTCCACCACGACCTGCCGCTCGGGGTCGTAGTACATGGCGTTGATGGTGAAGTCGCGCCGGGTGGCGTCTTCGTCCTGCGGGCCCCAGACGTTGTCGCGCAGCACCCGGCCGGTGGAATCGACCGCGTGCGTCATGCCGGCCAGCTCGCTTTTGCTGGTTTTTTCGTTGCCCGCGACTTGCTCGGCAGCGGCGTTGTCCAAATAGGCGCGGAAGGTCGAGACCTCGATCACTTCGGACAGACCCCGGTCCTGTCGGCCCCGGCCGTACACCACATGCACGATACGAAAGCGCCGCCCGATGATGAAAGCGCGCCGAAACAGCCCCTTGACCTGCTCAGGGGTGGCGTTGGTCGCCACGTCAAAATCTTTGGGCCGCAAGCCAACCAGCAAGTCACGCACCGCGCCGCCAACGATGTAGGCTTCAAAGCCGCCGGCCTTCAGCGTGTGCACCACATCCAGCGCGCGGTCATCAACCAGCGAGGGGTCAATGCCGTGCTCTGCCACGCCAACTTCCTCGCGCTTGCCAAACCGGTTTTTTTTGCTGCTGCCGGATTTGCCCAGCAGCTTGTCTATAAAAGTTTTAATCATATGTATTTGCGGGACAGACCGAAGCGAAGCGTAGCGTAGCTCTGTCCTCAACATTTCAAGTATTTTGCGGGACAGAACGTAGCGCAGCCTAGCTTTGTCCTCCACATTTCAGGTAAACAAGTCCAGTATGCGCCAGCCGCGCTCAATGGCAATAGCACGCAGCGGTGCATCGGGATTGGTGGCTACCGGGTACTGCACTTTTTCAAGCAACGGCAAGTCGTTTATCGAGTCGGAATAAAAAGTGCATTCCACCTCGGGCCATGCCAGCCCGCGCTGGGCCAGCCACTGCGTCATGCGGGTGACCTTGCCTTCGCGGTAAGAAGGTATGCCGGCAATGTCGCCCGTGATCCAGCCGTGTTCATCGACCGCCAGTTCCACCGCAATCAGCTCGCCAATGCCCA